>CAUSHT010000218.1:0-2500 GCA_963531275.1 uncultured Neisseria sp. | reverse complement strand
TATCAAACCCTGCTCGGCGTAACCGGTTCGGGCAAAACCTACACCATGGCGAACGTCATTGCTCAAAGCGGCCGCCCCGCCATCATCATGGCGCACAACAAAACCCTTGCCGCCCAGCTCTATGCCGAAATGCGCGAGTTTTTCCCCGAAAACGCGGTGGAATATTTTGTGTCTTATTATGACTATTACCAACCCGAAGCCTATGTGCCCAGCCGCGATTTGTTCATCGAAAAAGACAGCGCGATCAACGAACACATCGAGCAGATGCGCCTTTCCGCCACCAAAAATCTGATGACGCGCGATGACGTGATTATCGTCGCCACCGTGTCCGCCATTTACGGTATCGGTGACCCGACCGAGTATCAACAAATGGTGTTGTCCGTCAAAGAAGGTGACACCATCGAGCAGCGCGACATCATTGCCACGCTCGTTTCCATGCAGTACGAACGCGGCGATTTGGATTTTAAACGCGGCAGTTTCCGCGTGCGCGGCGACGTGATTGACGTGTACCCCGCCGAAAGCTCGGAAAACGCCTTGCGCATCAGCCTATTTGACGACGAAATCGACCGCCTCGATATGTTCGACCCGCTTTCAGGCAGCCTGCACCAGCGCGTCGGCCGCTACACCGTCTTCCCGTCCAGCCACTACGTTACCCCGCGCGACACCGTATTGCGCGCCTGCGAGTCCATCAAAGAAGAATTGCGCGAACGCATCGAATTTTTCGCCCGTGAACAACGCCCCGTCGAACAACAACGCATCGAGCAGCGCACCCGTTTCGACCTCGAAATGCTCTACGAAATGGGCTTCTGCAAAGGCATCGAAAACTACTCCCGCCACTTCTCCGGCAAAAAAGAAGGCGAACCGCCGCCCACGCTGATGGACTACCTGCCCGACAACGCCATCATGTTCATCGACGAAAGCCACGTTACCGTTACCCAAATCGGCGGCATGTACAAAGGCGACGCATCGCGCAAGCAAAACCTCGTCGATTACGGCTTCCGCCTGCCTTCCGCCCGCGACAACCGCCCGCTCAAATTCCACGAATTTGAAAAAGTCATGCCGCAAACCATCTTCGTTTCCGCCACCCCCGCCAAATACGAAGAAGAACACGCCGGACAAGTGGTCGAACAAGTCGTCCGCCCCACAGGGCTGGTCGATCCCCAAATCATCATTCGCCCCGTCGCCACCCAAGTCGATGACTTAATGAGCGAAATCAACGACCGCATCCAAAAAGGCGAACGCGTGCTCGTTACCACCCTCACCAAACGCATGGCGGAGCAACTCACCGACTATTACAGCGAACTCGGCATCAAAGTGCGCTACCTACACAGCGACATCGATACCGTAGAGCGCGTTGAAATCATTAGAGATTTACGGCTCGGCCTGTTTGACGTACTCGTCGGCATCAACCTCTTGCGCGAAGGCCTCGACATTCCCGAAGTCTCCCTCGTCGCCATCCTCGACGCCGACAAAGAAGGCTTCCTGCGCTCCCACCGCAGCCTGATTCAAACCATAGGCCGCGCCGCGCGCAACGTGAACGGCGTCGCCATCCTGTACGCCGACAAAATCACCGACTCCATGAAAGCCGCCATCGACGAAACCGAACGCCGCCGCGAAAAACAGATTAAATTCAACGAAGAACACGGCATCGTGCCGCAACAAATTAAAAAACAGGTCAAAGACATCATCGACGGCGTGTACCACGAAGAAGATAGCAGTAAAGGCCGTCTGAAAGGTAAAAACAAGGTTAAAGTCGGCGAGCTTCACAACGAAGAAGACGCGATTAAAGAAATTGCCAAACTGGAAAAAGCCATGCAGCAGGCGGCTAGGGATTTGCAGTTTGAAGAAGCTGCTGTGTTGCGGGATAGGATTCGGGGGATTAAAGAGAATTTGTTGTTTGGCTCAGAATAGCTTATTTATTTTTGATTATTAGGGGATAAGTATGGAAATTGGGCATGTTATAACTATTTTAGTGTCTTTCATTGTTGCATTTTTAACTCTCCAAAATTTTTTTAAACAGAAATGGTGGGAAAGAAAAGAAAGAATTTACTCAGAAACAATTGAAAAATTACAAGAAATACAAAATCTCATACTTGATTGCCGTATTGATTTAATGAATATAGATAAGTTTCATTTTGATAATGAAAGTATTAGGCAAGAAAATCAGATAAATTTACACAATAAATTTATGGAATTATTATTTTTGAATGATAAATTTGGACTTTATGTATTTAAATTATTCCCATATTTTTTTAGGCCAGCATTAGAAAAAATCACTGATATATCCAGTAGTCTAAGGGGGTATTTGTTAGATCTTTATAATTATCGTGGTGATGATTCGCCTATTGATTTTGATGACATGGATTTGCGCGACAAAATATCTTCATGTTTGGATAAAATGGGTGATTATTTAGACTTTGAGATGCAAAGATTTGCGTTTTATATGAAATCAGACTTACGGGTAAACATAAAATATTTTATTTGTGGATATGGGTTACAA
>CAUSHT010000217.1:0-2508 GCA_963531275.1 uncultured Neisseria sp. | reverse complement strand
CCCTCAAAACATTCGCTGCCGTAATGCAAGGCATGCGCGCCGGGGGCGATTGTCAGGTCTTTGGAAGATTGCCACTCTACCGACTGCCATTTACCTTCACGATAAGCGATAACGGGCATTTCAGCGTGAAAAACGCTGCCGAATACGGCTGGAACTGGTCTGCTCATGATGATTGCCTTTCTTATTCTGATGTGCAAAATAAATTAATTAAAGACTGAACAATACGCCTTTCAATATAGGTTTGACAAGTACCCGTCAGCATAAAGACACTGTCCCCCTGCCGTCTGAAACATGCCGTCCTATCCGAAATCCGGCAAATCGTTTAAACTGATACCATTTTTCAGACGGCCTGCCCCAACCGCAGCCAACCCGGAGTAACCCATGAAACTCATCTCTACCATCATCAAAATCCTGATTCTTCTTGTTTTCCTCCTGCTGGCCATCACCAATACCCACACCGTATCCTTCTTCTACCTGCCCGGCCAAAACATCAATCTGCCGCTGATTGTCGTGCTTTTCGGTGCATTTATTATCGGCATCGTGTTCGGTATGTTTGCCCTCTTCGGCCGTCTGTTGTCCCTGCGTAGCGAAAACAACCGCCTGCGCGCTGAAGTAAAAAAACATGCCCACCTTTCCGAAAAAGACCTGACTCCGGTCAAAACCGAAACACCGGCAACGACTTCCGAAACCACTCCCAAAGCGTAACGCCACCAATCAATAAAGGAATACCATGGACAACGAATTGTGGGTCATCTTACTGCCCATCGTCCTCCTCCCCGTTTTCTTCGCTATGGGCTGGTTTGCCGCGCGCGTCGATATGAAGACCGTCCTGAAACAGGCCAAAAGCATACCGGCAGGCTTTTACAAAAGCCTTGACGCCCTCGTTGACCGCAACAGCGGCCGTGCCG
Organism: uncultured Neisseria sp.; assembly: GCA_963531275.1. Lineage (GTDB taxonomy): Bacteria > Pseudomonadota > Gammaproteobacteria > Burkholderiales > Neisseriaceae > Neisseria. The sequence goes on along the minus strand of CAUSHT010000217.1, from coordinate 1,600 downwards.
CGCGAGAATTGGCGGAAGTGATCGACCAGCAGCCGCAGTCATACGACTTAAACCTGACCCTAGGCAAGCTCTACCGCCAACGCGGCGAAAACGACAAAGCCATCAATATGCACCGCGCCCTGCTTGATTCGCCCGACACAGTCAACGAAAAACGCGCACGCGTGCTTTTTGAATTGGCGCAAAACTACCAAAGCGCAGGCTTGGTAGACCGTGCCGAACAAATCTTCCTCGGTTTACAGGAAGGCGATATGGCACGCGAAGCCCGCCAACACCTTTTGAGTATTTATCAACAAGACCGCGACTGGGAAAAGGCCATCGAAATGGCGCAGCTTTTGAGCCATGACGAACAGACCTACCAGTTTGAAATCGCCCAGTTCTATTGCGAAATCGCCCAAGCCGCACTGTTCAAATCCAACTTCGACACTGCACGCTACAACATCGGCAAAGCACTCGAAGCCAACAAAAAATGTACGCGCGCCAACATCATTCTCGGCGACATCGAATACCGTCAGGGCAACTTCCCTGCTGCAGTGGAAGCGTATTCCGCCATCGAGCAGCAAAACCACGCCTATCTGAGCATGGTCGGCGAGAAACTCTATGAAGCCTATGCCGCGCAAGGCAAACAGGAAGAAGGCCTCAACCGCCTCATCGGCTATATGCAAACCTTCCCCGATCTTGACCTGATCAACGTCATCTACGAGAAAGCTCTGTTGCTTAAGGGCGAAACCGAAGCGGCGCAAATCGCTGTCGAACTCGTCCGCCAAAAACCCGACCTCAACGGCGTATACCGCCTGCTTGGTTTGAAACTCAGCAATATGAATCCGGAGTGGAAAGCCGACACCGATATGATTCGTTCCATTATCGGCCGCCAGCTGCAAAAAAGCGTCATGTACCGCTGCCGCAACTGCCACTTCAAATCCCAAGTCTTCTTCTGGCACTGCCCAGCCTGCAACAAATGGCAAACCTTTACGCCGAATAAAATCGAGATTTGATCAAGCGTTAAACATGAAAAAAGGCCGTCTGAAATCTTTTCAGACGGCCTTTCTATTACAAAGCAAAATATCAAAGCGGTTCAAAACACAGCCTTACACACCAACAATATCTGCTCAACAACGCTGCTCTGCCCATGCCAAGGCCGCTACAACCTGAGCCTCAATATCGGCATTAAATTCGCCGGCACGGTACGCATCGCGCAATTCCGTGCGACGGGTTTCATCTGCCGCAATTTGGTTCAACACCACTTGTGGAAACTCGCTAAACACAGGCCCTGCCTCTTCATGTCCGATTAAAAACAGCGCAGGGATTTTTTGGTTGGTACGGACGATTTCCTGTTGGCGCGGATTATCGAAACGGCTGCTGTCGTCAAAATCGTTGCGGGCAATATAGTTGACGCGGATATTGGGGTTCAACTCCGCCATTTTTTGAATAAACGGCACAAACACGCGGCAATCGGGACAATATGGCGCAGCGGCAAGCAGCCAGTTTTGCGGACGGCTGATCTTTTTGACCGCCGCTGCCGTTTGCGCCGACAGCTCGGTCGCCTGATAGAGCTGCTGCTGTTTCAATTTGTCTTCTTCGGTATCAAAATCCAAATATTCTG
>CAUSHT010000216.1:0-2510 GCA_963531275.1 uncultured Neisseria sp. | reverse complement strand
AGGGAGCGTAACAATGCGCTATTGGCAGGCAACATCGGCGCAACGGTAAAATCCCCTGCCTTTTGCCATGCCCATTTCTGCCCTTCCCTCGATTGGATTTCACCTGTCCATTGGTCGGCTTCTACCCATAAAAAATGCAGGCGTACATGTGCGTGTTCGTAGGAATGGATTTTGGTCAGCCACAGCGTGGCAGCAAGGATACGGATGCCGAGTTCTTCTTCAAACTCGCGTTGCAAGGCTTGAAAATCGCTTTCGCCGGCTTCCACCTTGCCGCCGGCAAATTCCCAATAGCCGGCATACGGTTTACCCTCCGGGCGGGAACTGAGCAGGTAGCGGCCGTTTTGGTCGAGCAAAATTCCGGCAACCACTTGCACCAAGGGACGTGTGTCTTCAGTCATCATGAGATTATTCTTATACGTAGCAGGCAGTGACACCTGCCGATTTATGCGTAAAAAAACGATGTCGGGCCTATGCGCCCGACTTTCAACAAATACCTAACCCTTCAGGCCGTCTGAAAAGGATGTTCTATTCCAAAATATTTAAATCCGGCCTTATTTTTCCGCAATGACAAAAGCCATAACGGTATCTTCTTCATCGCTCATGCTCAGATGACAGCCGCGGATGCCCTGCTCTTCCAGCCATTTGCTCAAAGCCGGTGCAAAAAACAATTCAGGTTTGCCCAATGCGTCATGCCCGACACCGATATTGCGGAAGGACACCACGCCGCGTATGCCCGTACCGACGGCTTTGGCAAAAGCCTCTTTGGCGGCAAAGCGTTTGGCAAGATAGTTGACCGGCTTGCCTGCCTGTGGAAACTCCAACAGCTCTTCCGGGCTGAGAATGCGTTGCGCAAATGCCAGTCCGAATTTTTTGTTCAGGCGGATAATGCGTTTGAGGGAAACAATGTCTGTACCGATTCCGTAAATCATGGGTCTGCTCCTTGTTTAAATAGTCAGGCCGTCTGAAAGTGTGGATACCGGCCAAAGCCAATTGCCTTAGTCGGTATGGCTGTTGCCGTTAAGGCAGCATTCTGGCTCTGAACATGACTTCCTTCATTTGGCGGACAGCTTCTGGCAAGCCGAGGAAGAGTGCTTGGGAAATCAGCGAATGGCCAATGTTCAACTCACGGATGGCGAGAATTTGGGCAATCGGCGTAACGTTGTGAATGGTCAGGCCGTGTCCGGCGTTGACGATCAAGCCCAAATCGCTGGCGTAATGCGCGCCGTTTTGAATGCGCTCGAATTGTTTCATCTGCTCGGCGTGGCCGTGTGCATCGGCATACGCACCGGTATGCAACTCGATAACGGGCGCGCCGACATCATAAGCGGCTTGGATTTGCGCGTTGTCGGCATCGATAAACAAGGACACGCGGATGCCTGCGTCGGTCAGGATTTTGGTGAATTCGGCCACTTTATCCTGTTGCGCCAATACATCCAAACCGCCTTCTGTAGTCACTTCTTGACGTTTTTCAGGCACGAGGCATACATCTTCCGGCATGACGTTAAGCGCGTTTTCCAGCATTTCTTCCGTCAGCGCCATTTCCAAATTCAGGCGCGTGCGGATGGCGTTTTTAACGGCGAACACGTCCGCATCTTTAATATGGCGGCGGTCTTCACGCAAGTGCATGGTAATCAAATCTGCGCCGTGAGTTTCTGCAATCAGCGCCGCTTCGACAGGGCTGGGATAAATCGTACCGCGCGCATTGCGGACGGTGGCAATATGGTCGATGTTTACGCCTAACAACATAATAATGTCCTTTCTTTAAGGTTTCAGACGGCCTGAGCCTTTACCTATCAAAAGCCGTCTGAAAAAATTCAACTGCCCAAGCCAAACTGCTGCAACTGCTGCAAAACCTGCCGAGACTTGATGCCCTCAGGTAGAAGGTTGTCAATCAAAAGCCGCGTCACTTTCAAAGCCTGCCCCAGACTTTCCTGATGAACGAAACTGCCTTCCCTCAAATCAATTAACGTCGCGCCCAATACGGCAACGCCTTTATTGATCGCGTGAAAGCGGTCGGCCTCGGCCAAGGGCACCACAGCCTCTTCCGGTGTGAGCCAATAAGTTTCTTCGCCGTTGATTTCATTGCCGTTGCCATCATGGAACAAATCGGGGGCAAAGCCCAAGCGTGTCAGCAGCGTCCATTCAAAACGGCGCAAAGCGGCAATGTGGTTGGCCTCGCAACAAATGGTTTTCATGGTTTCCGCCAAAACATCGTAAAGCTCGGGCAACGGGTCTTCGCGGACGGTCAACTTCAGCATCAACTCGTTCACATACAATCCGCTGAACAAAGCCCTGCCCTGCGGCTGTGGCCAACCGCCTATCCATTCGGCGCGATGCAGGGTCTTCAACTCTTGAGAACCATACCAAGACGCGCTCACCGGCACAAACGGCACCAACACTCCGCGCAATTCGCTCTGCCGTTTGCGCGCGCTTCTGGCCAACAAAGCTACCCGCCCATAACGGCGGCTGAAAGCCTCCACCCACAAGCTGCTCTCGCGCCACGGGGCGGA
>CAUSHT010000215.1:0-2511 GCA_963531275.1 uncultured Neisseria sp. | reverse complement strand
GCCAAACCTTGCTCCAATAAAACGGACACACCATTGCGTACCGTTTCGGCACGACTTGCACCGCCTACTCGAAAGACGCGTACTTTCTCAGACACGGCCGTCTGAAAAACCGAATCTTCCGGCGAAAGAATAACGGCAATTAAATCTATGCGGGGGTGTTGCTCAAAGATTTCTATGGTATGTTGCAATACGGTTTTACCATTGATTTCAACATATTGTTTGGGTTTTCCCGCGCCAAATCGCGCCCCGACACCGGCAGCAGGAATCAAAGCGATATTGCGGCGCATCATGCTGACGCTCCGGCATCGGCCTCATTCGGTGTTTCAGCCTTGCGCCATACGCACGCTTCGCCCAAATCGTCCAAATATTTTTCATGCGCGGCCAGCTCTTCCGCATCGGCTTTGATGACTTTCAACTGCGACGTACGTTTGGTTTCGGCAATAACGGTTGGTTTGACTTCGCCCTCTTCTTCCGCCTCGCCGCCCATCAGGTCGAACTGCTGACGCGTCATGGCAAGATAGACTTCACCCAAAAGCTCGCAGTCGATTAACGCGCCGTGCAAGACACGTTTGCTGCGGTCAACGGAAAAGCGGTTACACAAGGCATCCAAGCTTGCCTTTTGCCCCGGAAACATTTCACGCGCCATGGCCAGCGTGTCGGTGACTTTACAACCCAGTTCCTCAATAGAAGGCAAACCCATGCGGCGGAATTCCATATTCAGGAAGCCGACGTCAAACTTGGCATTATGGATAATCAGCTCTGCACCACGTATAAAGTCGGCAATCTGTTTACCCACTTGGGCAAACGGCGGCGCATTCTTCGCTTCCAATACTTCAATCGTCAAACCATGCACCTTCGCCGCTTCCTCCGGCATATCGCGTTCCGGGTGGACATATAAATGAAGGTTGGAGTCGGTCATTTGGCGGTTGATCATTTCCAAGCCGGCAAATTCGACCAGACGGTCGCCGTTTTCAGGATAAAGGCCCGTGGTTTCCGTATCGAGGATAATCTGACGTTGGCTCATGGTTGGTAGTTTCTGCAATTATCAAAACGTCCTGAATCATACTCAAGGCCGTCTGAAATGTATAGTCAGCAAAACTTTAGCTGCTTTTTCAAATGCCCTTTTACCACTGAATTTTTTCAGACGGCCTTTATTCTTTTTTCATCTACTGGCAGGCTATTACTCCAATTTTGAGTAGAAAACCCAATTTCTACAAAATTTTTTAAATTTAATTTCTTTAATAATGAATACCTTACTTATTATTTAAATAATAGGAACAATTATCATTTGCAAATTTAAAAATTCGCCGTATAATACAACCCATCGAAACAAAACAACCGCACAAAAGAATGAAAGGAGAAGAAAATGCCCGAAAGTATTTTTAAGCAAGTCTCCCTTGATATTCTGAGACTGCACCAACAAGCCATCCGCTCTTTAATCGCCACCAAGTGTTGCGACGAATGCGAAGTACACGACGCAGTATTCATTACTTTAGATGGCCGATATTATGTTTGGCTCCCTTGTATGGGCAAATCACCCCAATCAGAAACCGGCATCCTGCTGATTGAAGATGAAGACGGCAATACACGCTTGAGCTGGGTTGCCGATACACGCGAAGTCAAACAAAAAGACAGTCTGTACAACCGCGTTGTTTCCGCCCTGCAAAGAAAAATGCAGCGCACGAAAAACAAATTTATCCAGTCGGCAAACGCCCGATTGCTTGAGCTGACGCCGCAGCAAGGCCGTCTGACGACAAACAGCAAAGATTTCTCGCTTTCACCACATGACTTGATGAAAGCACTTTATCCGGCAACACATCAAATAGGAGAATTTGCCCTGTAACAGTTTTTGGTAGTGGTTTGTGTTCCTTTTGCGCCCCTTAACATTTTAAAGGGGCGATTTTTTTGCCCCTACTTTTCAGACGGCCTAAACACCGGTTTTCCAGTACAATAAAGGCCGTCTGAACATTTCCTACTCTTCAACCATGCAACTGCTCAAATACATCCAATCGCAAGGCCTCGGCAGCCGCAAGCAATGCCAATGGCTGATAGACAATGACTGCATTGCCATCAACGGCGAAATCCATAATCGTGCCAAAGACGATATCGACCCGTCTCAAGTGCACACCCTGTCTGTTGACGGCGAAGAAATTGCCGCCGTACCCATGCCCTATTTCTACATTCTGCTTCATAAACCTGCAGATTACGAAACTTCGCATAAACCTCAGCAATATCCAAGCATCTTCAGTCTGTTTCCCGACCACATGCGCAATATCGATATGCAGGCAGTCGGCCGCTTGGATGCAGACACAACCGGCATTATTCTGATTACCAACGACGGGCAATTTAACCACCGCGTTACCTCGCCCAAACACAAAGTTCCGAAGCTCTACCGCGTCACTTTGAAACATCCTGCCGACGATACCCTTTGCACCACACTCAAAAACGGCGTCCTTCTGCATGACGATAATGAAACCGTCGCCGCAGCCGAAGCAGTATTGGCCGACCCAA
>CAUSHT010000214.1:0-2546 GCA_963531275.1 uncultured Neisseria sp. | reverse complement strand
TAATATGTAAATAGAAAAAATGCCGTCTGAAACTTTTTCAGACGGCATTGTCATTGATTAACCTTTATAACTTGCTTCTAATATCCTCTACTGCTTTCACTAATGCTTCGGAAAGTGAAGGATCAAAAGAAGAGTGGCCTGCTTGGACAATTCTCAATTCTGCTTCAGGGAAGGCTTGCGAGAGTTCCCATGCGCTTTGCATCGGGGTGCATAGGTCGTAGCGGCCTTGGACGATGATGGTTGGGATATGGCGGATTTTGTCGATATTTGACAAGATGGCTTTATCGCCCTGCAACCAGCCTTCGTTCACGAAATAATGGTTTTCCATTCTTGCGATGGCAAGGGAAGCTTGTGGGTCCTCATCCACGTCTTTAGGTTCAAACTGAATAAGGTAGCTTTCCCAGTCTGCCCATGATTTGGCCGCTTTGAGGCGCGTGGCTTCATCTTCGCTGAACAGCATTTCATGGTAGGCTTTGATTAAGGCTTGGCGTTTGTTTTCGGCCACGGGGGCAATGAATTTTTGCCATTGAGCCGGATAAATTTGGCTGACGCCGCCTGCTTCGTTCAGCCATGCCATTTCAGACGGCCTGCACAGGAAAATACCGCGCAAAACTAAGCCACTGACGCGCTCGGGATGGGTTTCGGCATAAGTCAGCGACAAGGTGCTGCCCCATGAGCCGCCGAAAACCAACCATTTTTGAATGCCGAGCATTTCGCGTACTTTTTCAATATCGGCAACCAAATCCCATGTGGTGTTGTCTTCGATACAGGCATACGGTTTGGAGCGTCCGCAGCCGCGTTGGTCGATGATGACGATGCGGAAATGTTCTGGATTGAAAAAGCCTCGGCAGGCCGGTGATGCGCCTGCTCCGGGGCCGCCATGCAGGAAAATCACGGGGTGGCCATCAGGATTTCCTGATTCTTCCCAGTAGATTTCGTGAATGTCGGATACGCGCAAAAGGCCGCTATTTCGTGGTTCTTGAATCGGATGCATGAGCTTTCTCCTTTGTCTGATGAATATATTTAATTGTAACACTTTACCTGCTGATTTTTCAGACGGCCTACATAGGTTTAACGCCACAAATGGCGTAAAATACCACTTTTTGACAGGATTTTTTTATGACTGACAACAAACAAACCCATGCTGCACCCGAAGGACAACTTTTATTGCGTACGGTAGCCATGCCGCGCGATACCAATCCTAATCAGGACATCTTCGGCGGCTGGATTATGTCGCAAATGGATTTAGGCGGCGGTATTTTGGCGGCAGAAATCGCACAGGGACGAATTGTTACCGTGGCCGTTCAAGAAATGAATTTCATCAGACCGGTAAAGGTCGGCAACGTTGTATGCTGCTACGGTCATTGCGTACGCGTCGGCAATACTTCTTTGCAACTGAAAATCGAAGTGTGGGTGAAGACTTTGATGAACGATATGGTAACGGAAGACCGCCAACTGGTTACCGAAGCCGTATTCACTTACGTCGCCATCGATGCACAAGGCAATCCGCGCCCTATTCCACGCGAAGGCAATGCAAAGCTGGCTCATTTGTCAGTTTAAGAAATCAAAACCAGGCCGTCTGAAATTTCAATGTTCAGACGGCCTTTTTGAATATGGAGACAAAATGTAATAATATTTCTTTTGAGCTAAAGCAAGGCGAAGTATCTGTTTTTTAGGTTTAATTCAGGCTGATTGATAAGACAAAGACCGTACATCGGCTCCCTATAACACCACTCTACCGCGACAGTTTATACCACCTTTAAAACAACGTTTCCTCCTCAACCCACTTTAAGGAACATCATGGCTTCGCGCGATTTATACCCACAGGAAATTTTACAAGTTGTTCTCGACAAAAGCTGCGCCAAAGCACAATCCAGCATCCCCACACTGGCAATCTTGAGCATTTTGGCCGGCGGATACATCAGCTTCGGTTATCTTGCCTATTTAAAAGTAGTCAGCGGCATTCCGCACGAATGGGGCGGCGTTGCGACTTTACTCGGTGCCGCCGTGTTCCCAATCGCCTTGATTTGTATCCTGCTTGGCGGCGGCGAGCTGGTAACCAGCAACATGATGATTATGTCTTTAGGCAGATTGGCCGGACGGATTTCCTCTAAAATGCTGCTGCGAAACTGGATTATCGTCTGCATGGGCAATTTGGTAGGCACGCTGGCGATGGCGTTTTTTCTCGGACACTATGTCGGCATGACCGAAGGCAGCGTGGCAGAAAAAACCATTGCCGTGGCGGAAGCAAAAGTCCATATGGATTTCGGTCGTGCTTTCGTATCGGCAGTTGCATGTAACTGGATGGTCTGCATGGGCGCGTGGCTGCACTTTGCCGCTAAAAACACAACCGGGCGAATGCTGGCCATTTGGTTCCCCGTCATGATTTTCGTATTAAACGGCTTCCAACACCTTGTCGCCAATATGTTCGTTATCCCAGCCGGCATTTTGGCAGGCGCAAACATCACTTGGTGGCAGTTTTTCTTCAACATGATTCCCGTATTCCTGGGCAATGTCGTCGGTGGCGCATCCTTTGTCGGCGCATC
>CAUSHT010000213.1:0-2560 GCA_963531275.1 uncultured Neisseria sp. | reverse complement strand
CAAAATGCGCGCGATTTTCGGGTCGATGGGCAGGCGCGCCATTTGTTCGCCGAGCTTGGTCAGACGGTAGCGCGTGTTGGCACCGATATGGCCCGAACTGTTTTGCAGGCCGTCTGAAACATTGGCTGGGTTGGATCGGGCATCCATGCCTGATCCGCGTACTTGATTTTTCATATTTTGCATAGTCTTGTCGGTCGGGCATCTTCCCCGACATCATCTAAATTTGTCTTTATTGGTTTCACACTGCTTATTGCGGATAAACATATTCTGCCTTGCCGTCGCGAATCTTCAAGCTGCCAGCATCTCCGGTAATCAGGTTGCCCGTTACCGAGCCTTCGCGACAACCTGAAACCTTCATATCGTAGCCCAGCGTGTGAATCAGAAACGTTGAAAGCTGCTGGTGGAAGGCAATCTCGCAAGGCGCAAAAGCCTGGTTGGCAGCCTGTTGCACGGCCTTATCCGGGCTGTACAACACCAGCGGCACAAGATAGCTGTCGGGCTGCACCGTGCCTTGGTTGTAGGTATCTTGGCGCACATACTGGCCATGATCGGAGGTATAGGCAAACAGCCAGTTGCCGTCAGGCTGCTTTTGCAGCTGCTCGAATACGGTTTGAATCATTTGGTCGGTTTTGTGGATGGTGTTGTCGTACTTATCCACGATATTGGCTTCGCCGAATACTTTATCTTGAGGCTGCAACAATGCGCCGTATGGGACGTGCGAACCGCGTTGGTGCAACACAATAAAATGCTTGCCCTGCTGCAAATTGATTTTGTCAAACAGCGGCAGCAGCTTCTCATCAGGCATATTGTCGCCATTGCCGTAGCCCAACTGCGTCGGCTGAATCAAATGGTCTATCCATTTCTTACCGATTAAGTTCAAAATCGCCATCTCGTTTTCCGCCTGCGCGCTGTAAAAATACGTTTCATAGCCCTGCTCTTTGGCAAGGCGGAACATATTGGTATCGCCGCTGCTGATTTGCTCATAGCCGTTGGCATGCGGTATCGCATTGAAAAAGCTGGGCAGGGACACAGCCGTCATCAAAGCAGCGGAATAGCTTTGTTTCACAATCGGCTTAAAGTCGGCTTGCGAAAGCTGGGTCAAAAACGGCGAAGTCTCGCGCCCATAACCAAACAATTTCAAATGCGCCGCGCTTTCGCTTTCGCCCATAATCAGGACGATATTTTGAACACTGCCCTGCCCGACTTTGCTTGGCGCAGGCTGTTTGAACACAGGAATCTTGCTCAAATCAAACAACTGATACGGCAACACACGCCCGACAAAATAGCCGAAGCTGAAATAATTGGCTTTGATACGGCTGTATGTCGGTTTGGGCGAAATACCATGTTCCTGCGTCGTACTGAATGAACGTCCAAAAATCAGCAACATCGCCGCAATAAACAAAATATCGGCGGCAAAATGCGTCTTACGGCGGAATTTGGCAAGGCTGCAAAACAACACAACTTCCGCCACGCCCCACAACGCAGGCAGCCACAACTTATCCAACATCGACGCACCCGCGCTGCCGACTTCGGTAATCTCTTTCAGCATCAGCCAATAATTGATGCCCGTCATCCAGCTTTGATAAACCGCATAATGTACATTGTTGGCAATAATGCTGAGCGCGAAAAACACCGCAATCAACAAACGCGTCACCTTATAACGCGCAAACAGATACAGCGCAGCAATTACAAATGTCAGCGCAAACGTTTCCACCATTTTCGCAGCCGGCAGGGTTTCAATCCCGAATACAAAGCGATAGGCGATTTCGCTGGCAGTTAATAAAGACGAATACAGAACAAGCGTGAAGAAAGATTTTTTCATCATTAATATTTCACAAAAAAAAATTTACCGATTGAGTTTTAAAACCCAATATTCCCTTTTCAATAGTTTTTAGTTTCTCAATGATTTAGGCCGTCTGAAAATGAAACATGGCCTGCCTTTTGATTAAGAAAACTTTTATTTTCAGACGGCCTCCACCGCACCCAACTCCAGCAATACCTGAAATCCATCATTGATATACCGCGAATCGGGCATTTCTAAAAATGGGAATGCTGCTACGTCGCCCAAGTTCAGCGATGCCATGCGCAGGATGACGGCGGCGAGGTTGCTGCGGACGATTTCGGGGTCGGTAAATTCTGGGCGGCTGTTGAAATCTTCTTCTGAAAACAGTCGGATACAGACGCCTGCGGAAACGCGGCCGCAGCGGCCGGAGCGTTGGCGTGCGGCGGCTTGGGAGATTTTTTCGACATGAAGCTGCTCCACTTTCGCCCGTGCGGAATAGCGTTTGACGCGCGCAAGGCCGGTGTCGATGACGTATTTGATGCCCGGTACGGTAAGCGAAGTTTCGGCGACGTTGGTTGCCAGCACGATGCGGCGTTTTGCGCCTGAGGGGTGGAAGATTTTATGCTGCTCGGCGTGCGACAGGCGTGCGAACAGAGGCAGGATTTCGTCGTTGCGGCGCAGTGTGGATTTGCGCAGGGCTTCTGCCGCTTCGCGGATTTCGCGTTCGCCCGGCAGGAATACCAAAATATCGCCTTCGCCGTAGCGCGCCAATTCGTC
>CAUSHT010000212.1:0-2562 GCA_963531275.1 uncultured Neisseria sp. | reverse complement strand
CGCGCCTGCATGAAGTCGGCGGTTTCAGACGGCGTTTTCTCGTTGAGCAAACCTTGGGGGAAGCTGTCGAAGGTCGTCTGAATCAGCTCGTTTACGTCCAAACCATACTGCATCAGCATACGCAAAATACCCAAGGCAGCGCGGCGCAGGGCGTAGGGGTCTTTGTCGCCGGTCGGAATCAGACCGATGCCCCAAATGCCGACCAAGGTTTCCAGTTTGTCGGCCAAAGCAACGGCGGTTGCCACTTTGCCCTCTGGCAGGTTGTCGCCGGCAAAACGCGGTTGGTAGTGTTGCTCGATGGCTTCGGCGATTTCTTCGGTTTCGCCGTCTAAGCGGGCATAGTATTTGCCCATCGTGCCTTGCAATTCGGGGAACTCGCCGACCATTTCGGTTACCAAGTCGGCTTTTGCCAAACGTGCGGCACGCTCGGCTGCGGCGGCATCCGCGCCCAATGCTTTGGCGATATGGGCGGCAATGCTTTGCAGGCGTTCGATGCGCTCGGCTTGCGAGCCGATTTTGTTGTGGTAAACCACGCTGGACAATTTCGGCAGGCGGCTTTCCAAAGTCGCTTTTTGGTCTTGTTTGTAGAAGAACTCGGCATCAGACAAACGCGCGCGCAAGACGCGTTCGTTGCCTTGGATGATGTGTGATGGGTCTTCGGTTTGCAGGTTGGACACCAGCAGGAAGCGGTTCATCAGCTTGCCGTTTTGGTCGAGCAGCGGGAAGTATTTTTGGTTTTGCTGCATGGTCAGAATCAAGCATTCTTGGGGCACGGCGAGGAAGTGTTCTTCAAAACCGGCTTCCAATACCACAGGCCATTCGACCAATGCGGTCACTTCGTCCAACAATGCTTCATCGGCGGCAACGGTTGCGTTCAGACGGCCTGCCTGCTCATTCAAGGCCGTCTGAATAGCAGCTTTGCGTTCGGCAAACGATGCTTCCACTTTGCCTTGCTCGCGCATTTGTACGGCGTAGCTGTCGGCATTTTCAATGGCGATTTCGCCGCTGGAGAGGAAGCGGTGACCCAATGTTTTGTTGCCGCTTTGCAGGCCCAAAACGCTGACGTTGACGATGTCGCCACCGTGCAGCACGATCAGACTGTGTACGGGGCGCACGAAGGTAAATGTGCTGCTGCCCCAACGCATGACTTTAGGAATCGGCAGTTTTTTCACTGCGGCATTGATGATGTCTTCCAAAAGCTCGCCCAGCGGTTTGCCGGTTTGGACGTACTCGTAGGCGTACACGTCTTGCTTGCCGTCGTTGATGATGGTCAGGTCTTCGATTTTCGCACCCGCACCGCGCGCAAAACCTTCCAAAGCCTTAGTCGGCACACCGTCTTTCATGGCATTCGCCACAGCCGGGCCTTTTTTCACGATTTTTTGATCAGCTTGAACGGCTTTCACGTTTTTGACTTGAACGGCTAAACGGCGCGGAGAAGCGTAGGCAGTGTATTCGGCTGCGCCGTCAACCAGTTGCGCTTTTTCCAAGCCTTCGGCAACGGAAGCGGCAAAATGGTTGCCCAGATTATTGAGGGCTTTTGGCGGGAGTTCTTCAGTGAGAAGTTCGATTAAAAGGGTTTGGGTTGTCATGTGCTTATCGTTAAATAGGAAATTGGTTTGGCATCTGAAACGGCATGATGCGGTTTCAGATGCAAGATTAATTGAATTGACGGCGATTTTATCATTTTCAGACGGCCTGTGGCTGTCTTTCACAAACAATTTGCCCGATTTTCAAGCAACTTCGTCCGCAACGGCTTCAATTTGCGGCGCGGATATACGGCAAACCGCTGGTTTCGTCGTATTCGGGAATGTCGCTTCCGGCAAACAGCGCACCGGCCAAACGCACGGCTGCGCCGGTCACGGCCGGGGAAATCATAAAGCCGTGGCGGAACAGGCCGTTGACTTCAATCAGGCGGCGGTCGCGGTTGAAGCGGATTTCGGGATTGTGGTGGTTTAAAGTCGGGCGCAGGCCGGTGGCCAGTTCCAAGAGGTTTGCCTCGCCAAATGCCGGATGCACGGCGTACAGCGCGGACAAAAGTTCCAAACCGGAACGCACGCTGGCCGGCGCTTGGCTTTCGCTTTCGATTTGGGTCGCACCAATCACAAAAATATGGTTTTCCTTCGGCGCGATATACAAAGGATAGCGCGGATGCAGCAGGCGCACTGGGCGGGACAGCTCGACTTCGGGTGCGTAAACGCGCGCCACTTCACCGCGTATGCCGCGCAATTGGCTTTCAGACGGCCTGTTCCACGCTGCTTTTGCACCATAACCGCGGCAGTCGATGACCCAATCGTATTGCGCCGCCAAATCTTCGACTTCGCGTTCGCACGACCAATGGCAAGGCACATTCATCGACGCCAAAGCATCGGCCAGCGCATTCAATACCTGCCGTCCGTCCAACTGCCCTTCCGCCGGCAGATACAGGCCGTCTGAAAATCGTCCTGCCAGTTGTGGTTCGTTGGCCGCAATTTCGTCCGCGTTCCAACGGATGGTTTCATGTTCCGCCACGCCGCCGCGCTTCAAATGACGGGCAAACTCGGCAGAAAGCGGCTTGTCCTGCGT
>CAUSHT010000211.1:0-2608 GCA_963531275.1 uncultured Neisseria sp. | reverse complement strand
AGCCTTCACGGACGGACAATTCTCCGCTCAAGGTATGAAAAAGCTGCCAACCGCGCTTTGCCATTTCACGCATCATGGCGTAAGTAGTGTCTTTATAGGTTTTAAAACTTGCCATCGGATCGGCGATAAACAGGACTTTCATCAAAATTTCCTTGTAAACAGACAATATAATCATACCTTGTATTCTGCCTGCCTGAAAGGTGACAAAATATAGAAAAGGCCGTCTGAATTCTATTTTCAGACGGCCTTGAGGCTTTTAGGCAGCTGCCAAATGCAAGAGTTCGGCGGCATGGCTGCGTGTAGTATCGGTAATGATTTCGCCACCCAGCATACGCGCGATTTCCTCAATGCGCTGATGATGGTTCAACACGCTGATTTCGCTGACGGTTTGCTCCCCTTCGCTATGCTTGCGGACCTGCCAATGGTTTTCACCGCAAGAGGCGACTTGAGGAAGATGGGTTACCGCCAAGACTTGATGTTTTTTACCTAAGGTACGCAAAGCTTTACCGACCATTTCAGCAACGCCGCCACCAATACCGGTATCCACTTCGTCGAAAATCAATGTCGGCACTTGCGTGTATTGGCTGGCAACCACTTGCAAAGCCAAGCTGATACGCGCCAATTCGCCGCCGGAAGCCACTTTGTTCAAAGGACGGGACGGATTGCCTTTATTCGCTGCTACTTGGAATTGCACCTGCTCCAGACCATGCGCGGTCGGCGAAGACGGCAACAAGACGATGTCAAAACGTGCGCCCTTCATGGCCAAATGCTGCATATGCTCGGTGGTCTCTTCGCCCAAACGGCCGGCCGCCTGATGGCGCATGGCGGAGAGAATGTGGGCGGCTTCGTGGTATTCGGCAAGATTGCGTGCGACTGCATTTTCCAAGGCTTCCAAATCAGCAGCCGCGTGCAGGTTTTGCAAGCGCTCGTCGATTTCCGCCAACTTTTGCGGCAACTCTTCCGGCTCAATGCGGTATTTGCGCGCCATACTCATCAATTCGCCCATACGGCTTTCTTGTGCGGCCAATTCATTAGGATCGATGTCGCTGCGACCAGCCACATCGCGCATATTGGCACTGATTTCACCCAATTCTGCTTCAATACTTGCCAACATATTCAGGCTCTCGGCAAAGCGCGGCTCAATGTTTTGCAGATTGCCCAGCAGTTTTTGGCATTGATAGATTTGACGTTGGATGCCGTTGTCTCCGTCTATACTGTCGCCCACCTGCTCGGCGGTTTGCAGCAATTCGGCCGAATGCGCCAGGCTGTCGTGGCTTTGGCTTAAGGTTTCCCATTCGTTGGGTTTGAGCTCCAATTGGTTCAATTCATTAAACTGCCATTCCAAACGCTCGCGTTCGATGGCCATGGTTTCTGCCTGCTCTTGTGCTTCTTGCAGTGCCTTTTTCGCATTGACCCAATTTTGATAAAGCTGTTTGACCGTTTCTGCCTGCTCTTTGCTGCCGGCAAATGCGTCCAACAACTCGCGTTGCGCAGATTCTTGATTCAACGAATGATGGGCATTTTGGCCGTGAATATCGATTAACTGCTCGCCGATGGCTTTCAGCTGCGCCAATGTTGCTGCCTGATTATTGATATAACTGCGGCTTTTACCCTTGGCATCGATAATACGGCGGATGCTGAGCTCTTCGGCATCCTCTTCCAAAAGGCCTTGCTCCTGCAGCTGTGCTTTCAGCTCAGGCAAACCGCTGATGTCGAACAAAGCCGACAACTGCGCTTCTTTAGCGCCGCTGCGCACTTGGCTGTAATCGGCTTTATCGCCTAACAACAGACCAATCGCATCCAGAGTAATCGATTTGCCTGCGCCGGTCTCGCCCGTCAATACGGTAAAGCCGTTTTGAAAATCAAGATTCAGGTTTTCAACAATGACAAAATCACGCAAAGAAAGTGCCAACAGCATTGCAGTATTCCTTAGTAAATTACCCGCACCTATGCGGAATAGCTTTAGATAAGTTGATTATAACTAAGATTTTTTATAGTTTGAATCAGATTTTTCTTATAGTTTATCTAAGATATTTATTTTAAACAACTTATTTTTTAAGCAGACAATAAAAAGGCCGTCTGAATATTGCTACATGTTCAGACGGCCTAAATTTGCTTTATTCTGCCAGCTCTACTTGTTCATGCCCCATTAATTCCTGCCCCACTCCGGCAAGCAGGTTCAGATAACGCTCATACTGCTTGAGCATATCGGCAATCAATTCTTTGTGCGTCATATATTGCACATCGTATCCATCGCGCCCATCCGAAAAATACGTCAACGGTATGAACGTTGCCGCATATTTGAAATGAGGCAGGCTGTCTTCACGAATCAACTGGTCGGTAATTTCCCGCTTTACGGATTTAATCCCATAGACAAAATCCCTTACCGTCCCTTTATGCACCACCAGCTCCACCGATGGCTCATCCTGTTGCAACAGGCAACGGATTTCTACGTCCATATTGTATTTTTCGGTCAATTCGTTTTTCAATTCCTGCATTGCCGGAAGCGCCGTATTTTTCATAAATTTGATGATATCGACTTCCTGCGTCTGATTCATCATTTGGCCAAGGCGTTCCCTCCAATGATCGCCCGACCAGAAAATACTGC
>CAUSHT010000210.1:0-2636 GCA_963531275.1 uncultured Neisseria sp. | reverse complement strand
AAATCAAGCAGGATTATTGTTTCACTGCTTCGATTTGGATATTGATGTTAACTTTTTTGCTCATGCCGGCACTTACCAAATAATCCAAACCCCATTTGGTACGGTCGATGGTGGTGCTGAAGTCGCCGCCGCACACTTCTGCTTTTGCCATCGGGCTTTGGTAGCAGTTGAATTTATCGGCTTTGAGTTTCACCGGTGCAGTTTTGCCGTTCATGGTCAGGTTGCCGTCAACGGAAAGCAGTTTTTTGCCGTTGAAATTGAATTTGGTGGATACAAAACGGATTTCAGGGTATTTGTCCGCGTTGAAAATATCGGCAGATTTCAAGTGTTGGGTAAAGTGGTCAGAACCGGTTTGCAGTTTGGACAAAGGCAATACGATATCGATAGAGCCTTGGCGTTTGGCACGGTCAAATTCCAAATTGCCGGTCAAACCATAAATACCGCCGACGTTGGTGCTGGTGTTGAAATGGTCGATGGCAAAGCGGGCATTGGCATGGAATTCGTCCACTTTATAAACAGCGGCGGACGCAGCGGAAGCCAACATGGCCGAACACAATGCAAACATGATTTTTTTCATCGTCTTATCCTTAAAAGTGTGAGAAGTTCCCTATCATATCACTTTTTGATGCCAACATCTTTTGCAACTGAGAAAGACAGCGTTTTATCCTAAGAAAACTTCAGGCCGTCTGAAAGAATGAGCAGTAAATTCAGGTGAAGCAAACGCAGTTTAGTTTTATTACAAAATAGCGTGCTTCATTGCTCGTAATTGGTATAAAATACCGAGTTATTTCTACAACGGGCCGCCAAACTACCAGCCTATTTCAGACGGCCTCAGCATAAAACAAAGGAACAAAAATGCCTGAATACCGCTCCAAAACCTCTACCCACGGCCGCAATATGGCGGGTGCACGCGCATTGT
Organism: uncultured Neisseria sp.; assembly: GCA_963531275.1. GTDB lineage: Bacteria > Pseudomonadota > Gammaproteobacteria > Burkholderiales > Neisseriaceae > Neisseria. The sequence goes on along the minus strand of CAUSHT010000210.1, from coordinate 1,717 downwards.
GGCGCGCCACCGGCGTGATGGAAACCGATTTCGGCAAGCCCATCATCGCCATTGCCAACTCCTTCACCCAATTCGTCCCAGGCCATGTGCACCTGCACAATATGGGCCAACTGGTTGCCCGTGAAATCGAAAAAGCCGGCGGCATTGCCAAAGAATTCAACACCATCGCCATTGACGACGGTATCGCCATGGGCCACAGCGGTATGCTCTACTCCCTGCCCAGCCGCGACCTGATTGCCGACTCCATCGAATACATGGTCAACGCCCACTGCGCTGACGCGCTGGTGTGCATTTCCAACTGCGACAAAATCACCCCGGGCATGCTGATTGCTGCCATGCGCCTGAACATTCCGACCATCTTCGTTTCCGGCGGCCCGATGGAAGCCGGTAAAGTTATCGGCGTGGCCAATATTCAACCCGAACGCCGTTTGGACTTGATTGATGCCATGATCGAATCGGCAGACGACAATATCACCGACAAACAAGTCGAAGAAGTCGAACAAAACGCCTGCCCGACTTGCGGCTCCTGCTCCGGCATGTTTACCGCCAACTCCATGAACTGCCTGACCGAAGCGCTCGGCCTTTCCCTACCGGGCAACGGTTCATACTTGGCTACCCACGCAGGCCGCAAAGAATTGTTCCTCGAAGCCGGCCGCATGATTGTCGAAATCACCAAACGCTATTACGAGCAAGACGACGAAACCGTGTTGCCACGCAGCATTGCTACTAAAAAAGCGTTTGAAAACGCCATGACCATGGACATCGCCATGGGCGGCTCTACCAACACTATCCTGCATTTGCTCGCCGTTGCCAACGAAGCGGGCGTGGATTTCAAAATGGCCGACATCGACCGCCTGAGCCGCGTTGTGCCTTGCATCTGCAAAACCGCGCCAAACAACCACGACTACTACATGGAAGACGTACACCGCGCAGGCGGTATCTTCGCCATCCTGAAAGAACTGGACAAAGCAGGCAAACTGCACACCGACGTGTACACCATCCACGCACCGACCCTGAAAGACGCGATTGAAAAATGGGACGTGACCAACCCTGAAAACACCCATGCCATCGAGCGTTTCAAAGCAGCTCCAGGCGGCGTGCGCACTACTCAGGCGTTCTCGCAAAACCGTATGTGGAAAACCCTCGACCTCGACCGCGAAAAAGGCTGTATCCGCGATGTCGAACATGCCTACTCGCAAGACGGCGGCTTGGCAGTATTGTTCGGCAATATCGCCGAGCGCGGTTGCGTAGTGAAAACCGCAGGCGTGGACGAGAGCATCCTCAAATTTACCGGCCGCGCCCGCGTGTTTGAAAGCCAAGAAGACGCAGTCGAAGGCATTTTGGGCAACCAAATCGTCGCCGGCGACATCGTCATCATCCGCTACGAAGGCCCTAAAGGCGGTCCGGGCATGCAAGAAATGCTGTACCCGACTTCTTACCTGAAATCCAAAGGTTTGGGCAAAGCCTGCGCCCTTCTGACCGACGGACGCTTCTCCGGCGGTACTTCCGGCCTGTCCATCGGCCACGCTTCGCCTGAAGCGGCAGAAGGCGGCGCCATTGGTTTGGTACACGAAGGCGACACCATCGAAATCGACATTCCAAACCGCAGCATCCACCTTGTTATTTCCGATGAAGAGCTTGCCGCACGCCGTGCCGAAATGGAAGCACGCGGCAGCAAAGCGTGGAAACCGGAAAACCGCGACCGCTACGTCTCCGC
>CAUSHT010000209.1:0-2657 GCA_963531275.1 uncultured Neisseria sp. | reverse complement strand
CCGACCGCTTCGCCGATTTCCCCGTGAAAGTCGCCAGCCTTTCGCGTTTCAACAACAGCAAAGCCACCAAAGCCGCGCTGGAAGGCATGGCAGACGGCACGGTCGATATCGTTATCGGCACGCACAAACTGGTGCAAGACGACATCAAATTCAAAAACTTAGGTTTAGTCATTATCGACGAAGAACACCGCTTCGGCGTGCGCCAAAAAGAGCAGCTCAAACGCCTGCGCGCCAATGTTGACATCCTCACCATGACCGCCACGCCGATTCCGCGCACCCTCAGCATGGCGCTCGAAGGCCTGCGCGACTTCTCGCTGATTACCACCGCACCCAGCCGCCGCCTCGCCGTGAAAACCTTTGTCAAACCCTTCAGTGAAGGCAGCGTGCGCGAAGCCGTGTTGCGCGAACTCAAACGCGGCGGACAAGTGTTTTTCCTGCACAATGAAGTGGATACGATTGAGAATATGCGCGAGCGGCTGGAAACCCTGTTGCCCGAAGCACGCATCGGCGTGGCGCACGGACAACTGCGCGAGCGCGAGCTCGAGCAAGTCATGCGCGACTTTTTGCAGCAACGATTTAACGTGTTGCTCTGTTCCACCATCATCGAAACCGGCATCGATATCCCCAACGCCAACACCATCATCATCAACCGCGCCGACAAATTCGGGCTGGCGCAACTGCACCAACTTCGCGGGCGCGTCGGCCGTAGCCACCACCAAGCCTACGCCTACCTGCTCACGCCCGAATACATCACCAAAGACGCAGAAAAACGCCTCGACGCTATCGCGGCGGCAGACGAACTCGGCGCAGGTTTCACCCTTGCCATGCAGGATTTGGAAATCCGCGGCGCAGGCGAAATCCTCGGCGAAGGACAATCCGGCGAAATGATACAGGTCGGCTTCACGCTTTACACCGAAATGCTCAAACAAGCCGTGCGCGACCTCAAAAAAGGCCGCCAGCCCGACCTCGACGCACCATTGGGCATCACCACCGAAATCAAACTGCACAGCCCCGCCCTGCTGCCCGAAAGCTACTGCCCCGACATCCACGAACGGCTCGTCCTCTACAAACGCCTCGCCGTCTGCGAAACCGTGCAGCAAATCAACGCCATACACGAAGAACTCGTCGACCGCTTCGGCCTGCCCGAACAACCCGTCAAAACCCTCATCGAAAGCCACCACCTGCGGCTCGCCGCAAAAGAATTGGGTATAGACGCCATCGACGCCACCGGCGAAGCCGTTACCGTTACCTTCGGCAAACACCACCAAATCGACCCGACAGAAATCATCCTGCTGATTCAGAGCGATAGAAACTATCGGCTGGCAGGGGCGGATAAGTTGAAGTTTACGGCTCAGATGGAGGATGTGGAGATGAGAATTAAGACGGTGAAGAATCTGCTTCGTAGGTTGGGAGCAGGGAAGGCTACCTAAAAGTATTTAGATAGACAGCTAAAATTCTTTTGTATCTGTTTTTTAATATTCTAATTATTAACAACTATGTTAGGAGCTAACAAAATGGATTTCGTGTCTTTATTCAAGCAAGATAAAGCTGATAGAAAACGAGGGAAATATTTATCACGCCTATTTGGAATTTTTTCTGAAGATATTGTCAGAATTTGGGCGGCGGATGAAAAGTGTCATTACGAAGACTTAGGTAGACCATCCATTAGATTTGAAGATAAAACCTATACCCTAGATTTTACTTTCCAGCATAAGCAAAGCAGGAAAGTCTATATCGTAGAGCAAAAATGTGAAATAGAGTTTCAGAATTATAAATTCTTTATTTTAAATAAAAAAGAACAATTATCTCACCATATTAAAGCTAAAAAAGCTTTTATGGCATTTCTTGAAGCTGCTAAGAAAAATATTATTTCTGCATCTATTGGCAAACAAGAAATAAAAATAGATGGGACTATCCTAATTTGGGGAGCTGCAACGCCAAAAGGAATTAATGATATTAAATTAGAATACGAAATTGACGATATTCTTACTTTAGAAAAAATAATAGATGATTTAATCTTATGGAGGAATGAAAATTTTTACAAATTTGTAAGAGATAGAATAGTATGGTCAAATGAGATGTTGAGTGGGCTATTAGCTATAAAATATATTGAACGGGAAGATTCAGAAGTTGTTGAATTAATAGACTGCCAAACCCCTTCTACTACTGTAGATACTGGCTTGGATCAACTAATTGAGACAAACCAATCACAAGCTAAATCTGCTAAAACTCTACCCATAATACAAAATGGTATTCAAGCTCCCATGAAAGCAGGTAAATGTAAAGCCATATGGGATGCCTGCCAAGAGTACTACAATAATACTGGTTGTGTGCCCAGCATTAATGAGGTTATTGCATTACCAGCCTTAAAAGATGCAAATATAAACAATACAAAGATTGAGTTTTACCGCTGGCGTCAATTTAATGGGTTAAATATTGAATAACATAAATTTATACAAAACAGAAAACTTAGGCTGCGTGGTACACATTCAGGCTAATTATCAATCACAGATACCATATTAAACAAAGGTCGTCTGAAACGGTTTTCCGGCTTTCAGACGACCTTTTCCCAAATATTATCGGCAGGGGCTCAATGCCAACTTTAAACCTGCTCCGATTTCTTCAGGGCTGTTATCCAATGATAAAATTACATCGTC
>CAUSHT010000208.1:0-2691 GCA_963531275.1 uncultured Neisseria sp. | reverse complement strand
CGTACCAATCGCCTCGTGCCAAGTTTGCATTATTTGCCGCTCCGTATTTGAATGGGCTTATTATAAAGGATATGCCGCATAACGATATGGTTTGTTGCCGCCACCGGACTGAAGATTATCGACAGCAACAAGCCTAAAGCGTCATAATAGCATTCTGACTCAGGCCGTCTGAAAACCCAATACGGCTTTTCAGACGGCCTTTTTATATCGTTCGATTTTTATATGAATACACAAACCATCAAAACCTATCTTGTCGGCGGCGCAGTCCGCGACCATCTGTTAGACCTGCCCGTCAAAGACCGCGACTGGGTAGTCGTCGGTGCAGATGCGCAAACCATGTTGGCTCAAGGCTATCAACCTGTCGGCAAAGATTTTCCCGTCTTTCTCCATCCGGACAGCCACGAAGAATACGCCCTCGCCCGTACCGAGCGCAAAACCGCCAAAGGCTATGCCGGATTCAGCTTTCATGCCGATAAAGACGTTACGCTGGAACAAGACCTGATGCGCCGCGACCTAACCATCAATGCCATGGCTCAGGATTCAGACGGCACGATCATCGATCCCTTTGGCGGACAACAAGACTTAGCGGACGGCATCCTGCGCCACGTTTCGCCCGCCTTTGCCGAAGATCCTGTGCGTATTTTGCGTATCGCCCGTTTTGCCGCGCGTTATGGGTTTCAAATTGCCGATGAAACCATGTCGCTGATGCGGCAAATGGTAGAAAACGGCGAAGCGGATGCCTTGGTCGCCGAACGCGTCTGGCAGGAGTTGGCTAAAGGCTTGATGGAAAAAAATCCGCGCAAAATGATTGAAGTTTTACGCGAATGCGGCGCACTCAAAGTCTTGCTACCCGAGCTTGATGCCCTTTTCGGCGTACCGCAACGCGCCGACTATCATCCCGAAATTGACAGCGGTATCCATACGCTGATGGTTGTACAACGGGCCGCCGAAATGAATCTGTCCCTTGCCGAACGCTATGCCGCCCTATTACACGACTTAGGCAAAGCAAAAACACCGGCCGATATCCTGCCGAAACACTACGGACACGATGTCAACGGCGTCGAACCCGTCCGCGAAGTCAATCAACGCCTGCGCACGCCCAAACACTGCGCCGAACTTGCCGAACTCGTCTGCCGTTGGCACATCATGTTCCACCAAGTCGGGCAGTTCAAAAGCAAAACCATTTTGAATGTTTTGAAAAAAACCGACGCATTCCGCCGCCCCGAACGTTTTCAGACGGCCTTAAACGTCTGCGTGGCCGACAAACAAGGCCGTCTGAACCTTGAAGACGCCCCCTATCCGCAGCGTGAACACTGGCTGGCCTTACTTGAAGCCGCCAACCAAGTAGATGCAGGCAAAATTGCCGCCGAGTGCCGATCGCAAGGAAAAGCGCACCTTATCGCCGAAGAAATCGACCGAGCACGTTTGGCGCAAATTACACCGCGGCAAAAAGCGTATCAAGCAGACAAGTTAGGAGACTATTGATGACATCTTCTCGTTATAAAATCAATCACACTCCCGAGGGCATTACTGTTTCTGCTCGTGTTGTTCAAAATTTACCATTATATGTACCTGTTCGTTTTACCTTATTTATCTCAAATTGGAGATTGGCATAAATGTTTGCGAATTTTATTGCTTCCCTTTAAAATTCCTCAATAATAGAAGTTAGGTTTTCTATTGACGGTATTGAACAAAAACCAATTAAATTTGAGAATAAAATCAGAAAAGGACAATAATGCAAAAACAATTCGATTTATTAAATAATATATGCTCCATATTTTTCTCAGCTCCAGAAAAGTTTAATTTCTTAGAATATGAATATAAATTTAATCCAGAAGAAGCCTGGGTTGGAACGAAATTAATGACTAAACTTGAAGGCAACCCAGTTCAAATAACACTATCAGAGCAAAATGAAGAAAAATTGATGGATTTATGTCAAGAACTACATGATGAAATGCAAGCTCATACCGGTGGTGATTGGAGAAAATTTATACTGACTATTGATGAAAGCGGAGAAGCTCATACAAAGTTCATTTATGAAATCCAATCTGTTTTGGATGAACTTGAAGATAAAGATTATTTTGCTTAAGATGAAATATGGTTAATTTTTAATGAGTTTTTAAAACTTATTGAAATTTAACCATATTTTTTAATTATTAGGCGTTGGTGTAATTTTCTGTTGTCAGAAACTTCCGTATGGCAGCAGTTTCGTGACAACATTCCCCAAGCTCGTGTTACAAGAGGAAGGAAAGCTAGACACCCGACAACCACCACAATATCCGCTATAATCTGCATCTTGACCATCTTATTTCAACAATAAAAATCATGACCATCCAGACCGATTTACTTCACGAAAAAATCAGCAATGAAGATTATCAACGCCTCATTGTCAAACACAGCGAATCTTTCAGCGACGGCGAAATCCGCCTATTGAATGAGATTTTGCAAAAATTTGAATTTGATGTCGTACAGGAGCAGGCATTGGCGCAAGCGGTGATGCAGCAGGTGCGCTTTGACCCCAACGCCTACCACATCGACAGCGACGACGAAGACACCACAGGCATCTGCCCCCACTGCATCAATCCGCCCATGCCGCCCCTGCGCGATTATCTGGTTTGGCGCGAAACACGCGGCTAAAAATTTTCCTAATCGATTTTGATAAGTTACTAACCATTCGCTATCGAATAAGGC
>CAUSHT010000207.1:0-2713 GCA_963531275.1 uncultured Neisseria sp. | reverse complement strand
CGACGTTTTCCAAGTCGTTGTGTTTGCCGCCTGCGCGTACGCATTTTTGCGCGGTAGTGGCGCGGTTGTACGGGCGTTTGTCAAAGCCGAGGAATACGTCTTTAAATTGGTTCATGCCTGCGTTGGTAAACAGCAGGGTCGGGTCGTCGTGTGGCACGAGCGAGGAGGAGCGGACGATGGTGTGGCCTTTAGATTCGAAAAATTTCAGGAATTTTTGGCGTAGTTCGGTGGTTTTCATAATGTCTCGATAAATTTTTTACAAGGATTTCAGACGGCCCGGACGGCGCGTTGCGATTAAAAACGAATGGGCGTTATCTTACCGCAAAACCATATTTCAAGCTATCGGCAGAAAGGTTTTAAGTTGGCTGCAACCCGTCTTTCAGACGGCCTTAAGCGGGACGATATCTTTTAACAATGAAGCCTATCCGCTCGGGCTTGCCTGCTTTATAATGCCTTTCTCTTTTCAACCGGATACGCAAGGAATGATAATGACCAAACATCTGCTCCTCATCGTACTGACTGCGTTGGCGCTGGCCGGCTGCGGCGGCTCGGACAAAACTTCTGCCGACAAGGCGGCTCAAACCGATAATCAAAAGGTATTGAGCATTTACAACTGGTCGGAATATGTCGATCCCGAGACGGTTGCCGCGTTTGAGAAAAAACACGGTATCTCAGTAACTTACGATGTATATGACAGCGATGAAACGCTAGAGAGCAAGGTATTGACCGGCAAGTCGGGTTACGACATCGTAGGTCCTTCCAATGCGTTTGTCGGTAGGCAGATTAAGGCAGGTGCGTATCAGAAAATCGACAAATCCTTGATTCCTAACTATAAAAATCTCAACCCACAATTAATGAAGCTGATGGAAGGCGTTGATCCGAATCACGAATACGCCGTTCCATTTTATTGGGGGACTAATACTTTCGCCATCAATACTGAGCGTGTGAAAAAGGCTTTGGGTACGGACAAACTACCGGACAATCAATGGGATTTGGTGTTTAACCCCGAATACACGTCCAAACTCAAGCAATGCGGCATCAGCTATTTGGACAGCGCGGCGGAGATTTATCCTATGGTGTTGAACTATATGGGTAAAAACCCAAACAGCAGTGAAACGGCGGATATTAAGGCGGCTACGGAAGTCTTGAAGAAAAACCGTCCGTACATCAAGCGTTTTACTTCGTCCGGTTTTATCGATGATTTAGCGCGCGGCGATACTTGCGTAACGATTGGTTTTGGCGGCGATTTGAACATTGCCAAACGCCGTGCCGAAGAAGCAGGAGGCAAGGAAAAAATCCGAGTGATGATGCCGAAAGAAGGCGTGGGAATTTGGGTGGATTCGTTTGTGATTCCGAAAGATGCCAAACATGTGGCCAATGCCCATGCGTATATCAATGATTTCTTAGATCCTGAAGTTGCGGCTAAAAACGGCAATTTTGTTACTTATGCGCCGTCCAGCAAGCCGGCTCAAGAGCTGATGGATGAAGAGTTTAGAAACGACAATACGATTTTCCCAAACGAGGAGGATTTGAAAAACAGCTTTATCATGGTACCTATCCAACCGGCGGCGTTGAAATTTATGGTCCGTCAATGGCAAAGCGTGAAAGCAGGGACATAAGCTGATTTGAACATATTAAGACCGTCTGAATGGTGTAACCAAAATCCTTGATTTCGTTTTACGGCTGTTCAGACGGCCTTTGGTTTGTGTCAGACTGGCTTAGATAAGGTTTGAAAAAACAAAGGGCGTGTCTATCAATCACGCCCTTTGTGTTTGTTTTAGACGGCCTTAGAATTTCACGCCTTTATGCAGGGCAACGATGCCTGCGCTCATGTTGTGGTAATCCACGCTGTCGAAGCCTGCATCCAGCATCATTTGCTTCAAGGTTTCTTGGTCGGGGTGCATACGGATGGACTCGGCGAGGTATTGGTAGCTGTCGGCATCTTTGGCAATCAGTTTGCCCATAATCGGCAACAGTTTGAAAGAGTAGAGGTCGTACACGCCTTCCAAAGGTTTGTACACTTTGGAGAATTCCAACACCAGCAGAGTGCCGCCCGGTTTTAATACGCGGTACATCTCTTTCAGCGCGGCATCTTTGTGCGTCATATTGCGCAGGCCGAATGCGACGGAAACCAGATTGAAATAGTTGTCGGGGAACGGCAATTTTTCAGCGTCTGCCAACGATACGGGCAGAATCATGCCTTCGTTGAGCAGGCGGTCGCGGCCAACGGTCAGCATGGAGGAGTTGATGTCTGTCAGCCAAACTTCGCCTTCTTTGCCCACACGTTTCGCCCAGCCTCGGGACAAATCGCCTGTACCGCCGGCGATATCCAATACTTTGTCACCTTTTTTCAGGCGCGCGGTATTGATGGTGAAATGTTTCCAAACACGGTGCAGACCGCCGGACATTACGTCATTCATAATGTCGTAGTTTTTTGCCACGGAGTGGAAGACTTCGGCAACTTTGCCTGCTTTTTCGTCTTCGTCAACGGTAGAGAAGCCGAAATGGGTTTTGTGGTCGCTCATAGTGTCTGCCTTCTTAAAATAATACGGATTCAGATATCGAATACGTCGAAATCGCCAACCACTTTCGACGCGGGAAATATAGTTTGTGCCTGCCGCTCCAGCATCAGGCGTTGCTCTTCTTCGGTATAACGTGCGCTGATGTGGGTCAGGTAAAGTTGTTTCACATTGGCTTGCAAAGCCAGCTTGGC
>CAUSHT010000206.1:0-2718 GCA_963531275.1 uncultured Neisseria sp. | reverse complement strand
GTGTCTTGTTCGACTTCCCAAATAAAATTCGTTCCGCCGCCAATCGGATGCGAGCCGCGCAAGCCGATATGGCTGCCTTGGTCGGCAACGGCAGTTCGGCTGTATGTTTGGCCGCCAAAACGGGTTTGCGAGGTTTCGATGCCGCTTTTGATGCTGCCGTAAAGTTGTACGTCGGCATGTGCGGCGAATGCGGCGGTGAAAAGTGTGGCAGTGAGGAGAAGTTTCAAGTTCATGGTTTATCCTTTTTTGGAGAGGAATTGTGTGACGATTGTATCGGCCTTGTGCGTAAACAAGTTACAATTCTTGCAAAATCTGACAGGAGTTTTGATGATGCGCTCTTTACGCGCCGCCGCTGTGCAAATGGTGTCGTCCACCGCCCCCGAAACCAATATTGCCACGATGAAACACCTTGTCCGCGAGGCGGCCGAACAAGGGGCGGATTGGGTGTTGCTGCCCGAATATTGGCCGCTGATGGGTAAAAACGATACGGACAAGCTGGCATTTGCCGAGTCTTTGGACGATGGACGAGTTGGCGAAACCTGCCACACCCGTTTTCAGACGGCCTTAAGCGAAACGGCAAGGGAATGCGGCGTGGTGTTGTTTGGCGGTACGGTTCCACTGCAAAGCCCAGACGCTAGCAAGGTGATGAACACGATGCTGGTGTATGACCGCGACGGCAACCGAATCGGGCTTTACCACAAAATGCACCTTTTTGGCTTTTCCGGTTTGGGCGAACGCTACGCCGAAGCCGATACGATACTGGCGGGAAACGATGTACCGAAGTTAAGCGTGGACGATGTTCCGCTGGCGGCCGGCGTCTGCTACGATTTGCGCTTTCCTGAGTTTTTCCGCGCCCAGCAGCCGTTTGATGTTTTGCTGTTGCCGGCCGCGTTTACCTACACTACCGGCAAGGCGCATTGGGAATTGCTGCTGCGCGCCCGCGCGGTGGAAAACCAATGCTACGTCATTGCGTCGGCACAAGGCGGACTGCATGAAAGCGGCCGCCGCACATTCGGCCACAGTATGATTATCGATCCTTGGGGCGATGTGTTGGCGACGTTGCCAGAAGGCGAAGGCGTGATTTGTGCCGATTTGGATAGTGCGCGCCTGCAAAGCGTGCGCACGCGCCTGCCTGCCCTGAAACACCGATTACTTTAAACACGCACTATGTCCCAGTTTCAACCCACACGCATTCTCGGCATCGACCCCGGCAGCCGCGTGACCGGCTTCGGCGTGATCGATGTCCACGGCCGCGAACATCATTATGTTACTTCCGGCTGTATCAAAACCCCGACCGGCGCGTCGCTTTCCGAACGCATCGCCGTGATTGTCCGCCATATCGACGAAATCATCCGCCACTATCAGCCGCATCAGGCGGCCATCGAGCAAGTGTTCGTCAACGTCAATCCGGCCGCGACCTTGATGCTCGGTCAGGCGCGCGGTGCCGCGATTGCCGCTTTGGTCATACACGATTTGCCCGTGTTTGAATACACCGCGCTTCAGGTCAAGCAGGCTGTGGTCGGCAAAGGCAAGGCCGCCAAAGAGCAGGTACAGCATATGGTTGTCCAAATGCTCGCACTTTCAGGCACGCCGCAAGCCGATGCCGCTGACGGACTCGCCGTCGCCCTCACTCACGCCCTGCGCAATCACGGATTGGCTTCGCAACTCAATCCCGACGGCCTGCAAGTCAAGCGCGGCCGCTTCCAATGGTAAGCCGACATTCAGGCCGTCTGAAATCGTGTTCCAGCCCGTTTTCAGACGGCCTTTCGGTTATAATAGCCCTTTGCCCACATACAGCGAGCCTTCATGAAAGCCGCCTTCCTTTTTCTCTACCTCATCCGCCTGCTGCCTTTTTGCGTGTTGCACAAGATTGCCGACGCGGTCGGCATTCTCGCTTATTACGCAGTCAAACCGCGCCGCAAAGTCGGCGAGGTCAACCTCAAAAAATGTTTTCCCGAACTGAACGACAGCCAGCGCACCGCCCTGCTCAAACGCCACTTCCAACACATGGCGAAACTGATACTCGAATACGGCCTCTACTGGTACGCACCTGCGGACAAGCTGCGCTCGTTGGTGCGCTATCAAGACAAACACCATCTTGACGAAGCCCTCGCCGCCGGCGAAAAAGTCATCATCCTCTATCCGCACTTTACCGCATTTGAAATGGCGGTTTACACGCTCAATCAGGATGTGCCGCTGACCAGCATGTATTCGCACCAAAAAAACAAAGCCCTGGACGAGCAAATCCTGAAAGGCCGCCACCGCTACAATAATGTTTTCCTGATCGGCCGCACAGAAGGCCTGCGCGCCATCATCAAACACCTGCGCAAAAGCGATGCGCCCTTTCTTTATCTGCCCGACCAAGACTTCGGCCGCAACGATTCCATTTTCGTCAATTTCTTCGGCATTCAGACGGCCACAATTACCGGACTCAGCCGTATCGCCGGCATGACCAAAGCCAAAATCATTCCCGCCATTCCCACGCGTGAAGCCGACAATACCGTAACCCTGCGCTTCTATCCGGCTTGGGACAATTTCCCGACCGAAAATGTCGAAGCCGACACCCAGCGCATGAACGACTTCATCGAAGAGCGGGTACGCGAGCATCCCGAACAATATTTCTGGCTGCACAAACGCTTCAAAACCCGTCCCGAAGGCGAAAATAGCTTTTATTGACTACATCGAATTACAATTTGAATATACAAAAAGCGGCGAAAT
>CAUSHT010000205.1:0-2747 GCA_963531275.1 uncultured Neisseria sp. | reverse complement strand
AGAAGTGAGTAAGTGAGTAAGACGTTTTCCCCGTAATGTGTTTGGCCATCTATACTTTCCCCTTAGTATAGATGGTTTTTTTTATCTAAAATTCGGCAGGTCTGCAAACGTACTTTCAGACGGCCTCTCCTTATCAAAGCCCATCATTTCCAAACCGCGCACCCCTATTCATTGCTTGCCATTATTCCCACTTAGTTTCCGATTTCTTCTGCACCCATCCAAACCCGTTCAACTTCAAATGAATCGTTTCATAAAAAGAGCGCTGTCGGCTATCCAAACAGGTATAAACGTATGCTATTCAGACGGCCTCTACTGATACCGTTTATTCAATATTACCTTAGCCGAATTCTCTGTTTTCAGGTTTCCATATCAAGCAGACTAGAAAGACTCACTAAAAATTCTTCATTAAATGGTTTTTTTACCTAACATTCTTTTCAGACTTTAGTCAAGATTCGTTAAATCTTTGCGGTAAAATGTTGTCTTTATTTTCATGTATCTGAGCTTTTATGTCTTCCAATCAACCCCGTCAAACTTGGTCCAACCGTTTGACTTACATCCTTACCGTTGCCGGCGCGACTGTCGGCTTTGGCGCAACGTGGCGTTTCCCGTATTTAGTCGGTGAAAACGGCGGCGGCGCATATGTGTTTTTGTTCTGTATCGCCATGTTGGTCATCGGTATTCCGATGATTTTGGTGGAAAACGTTATCGGCCGCCGTAAAGGCGTGAACGCGCTGGATGCGTTCGGCGGCTCGATGAACGGCAAACCTGTTGCCAAATTTTGGAAAGCAGTCGGTTGGATGGGCCTGCTCGGCGCATTCGGCATCATGGCCTATTACATGGTGCTCGGCGGCTGGGTCATCAGCTACATCGTCAATATCATCGGCGGCAATTTGGACATTTCCAGCCCGGTTTCCGGCGAAGTTACCAAAAGCTTCTTTACCGAACACATCGAAAACAGCCCTTGGGAAATTGCCTTTTACACCTTCCTATTTGTCGTTGTAAACCAATGGATTTTGGTCAAAGGCGTCATCGGCGGTATTGAAAAAGCGGCAAAATACCTGATGCCGTTGCTGTTTTTGTTCCTGATTGCCATGGTCGTGCGCAACGTTACCCTGCCGGGCGCGATGGAAGGGATTACCTTCTATCTGAAGCCTGACTTCAGCAAAATTACCGCCGAACTTTTCGTCTTCGTTTTGGGGCAAGTATTCTTCGCCTTGAGCTTGGGTTTCGGCGTGATGATTACCTTGTCCAGCTATCTGGATAAAAACGAAAATCTGGTTCAGACGGCCGTAATTACCGCCATTACCAATACCATCATCGCCGTGCTGGCGGGCTTTATGATTTTCCCATCGCTCTTCAGCTTCGGCGTTGCACCCAATTCCGGCCCGACTTTGGTATTCCAAAGTTTGCCGATTGTGTTCTCGAATATGTGGGCAGGCCCTGTGTTCGCCGTGATTTTCTTCTCGCTGCTCCTGATTGCCGCACTGACGACTTCGCTGACGATTTATGAAGTGTTGATTACGACGATTCAGGAGAAAACCAAAATCCGCCGTACCGCCGCGATTACAATTGTCTTGGCTGCCATCTTCATTTTCGGCAACATTCCGTCTATTTTGAGCTATGGCCCGTGGAAAGACGTTTCCGTGTTCGGCAAAAATATTTTTGATGCCTTTGACTACATCAGCGGCAATATCCTGTTTATGCTGACCGCGCTCGGCTCCGCGCTGTTTGTCGGTTTCGTGATGAAGGATGAAGCAAAGGATGAATTGCTTTATAAAGGCAACCATACGACGGTCAATATCTGGTTTGCCTATGTGAAATATCTCGTGCCGTTGGTGATTTTGCTGATTTTTGTCAGCAACTTGTTCTGATAAGCAAGCATATAAAAAGGCCGTCTGAAATATTCAGACGGCCTTTATTTTAACTATGCTTTATTCTGCCCAGTTTTTCTTCTTACTGGTTTTACCGATACCGGGGTTGAAACTGTTGGTCGGATCGAGTTTTTTATAGAACTGTTTCAGCTCGGGCTTGGCTTCATACAGATGACCGACATTATGCTCGGCAGGATATTGCGCACCGCGTTGGTCAAGCAGATGGAGCATTTCATGTTCCAAAGCCATGCAGTCGTTGCCTTTTTTAATGATGTAATCCTGATGGAACACATGGCACATAAAATGTCCGTAATACAATTTATGGATGATTTTATTGTCGATTTCGGGCGGCAGGGTTTCAAACCAATCACGATCATCACGGCGCAAGGCGATATCGAGTGCAACCAAATCCTCTACTTCATCATCATGTACAGAACGGTAACGGATCGCGGCAGAAGCCACAGCAAAGCGATGCAGCATAGCCGCCTGCGTTTCTTCGGCATTACATTCAAAGAATGCGCCGCCATGAGTTGCAAAATATTCTTTCAAGAAAGCACGCGCTTCTTCTACGCCCTCCCCGCCCATTTTCAAGATCAAATGGTGTTCGTATTTGTCGCGATAATTGCGCATAGACTTCGGCAAGTGATCAGGCAAAATTTTACTGATCAGTTGCATGAATTTATCAGAGAAGTGTTTCGGTAAGAAACTTATCTTTTTGCTGAATCTATCCACACGGGCTTTCAGATCAAACAGTTTCGGAAGTTGGTGGGTACCGAACGTCTTGATGATATAAAAAGTATCTTTACCATAAACAGCAGCAATATCAAAAGCATGACGATGGATATACTCACCGGAAATAGGCAGGTTTTTAAACTC
>CAUSHT010000204.1:0-2765 GCA_963531275.1 uncultured Neisseria sp. | reverse complement strand
CGAATCCCTTCCTCTCTGCCAGATACTAAAGACACCAGCTAACGGTGTCTTTTTTTTATATCTGCTCTTTTTGAATATGGTTGATCCCGTCTATCCGAACAGGGTGTAATGTCTTATCAAGTATCTTACCCTAGCTACATTTTGATGAAAATTCGTGATTTATCCTAAAATCCCGATACCATTTTCCCCTGATATAAAATCTGCCCTATACGTTTATTTCATCATAATGAAAGGCCGTCTGAAAGTTTTCAGACGGCCTCTCTTAAAACCTACCAAATCCCGAACCATTGTTTATCAGACTGCTTTTTATTGCCGTTCTGCTGCTCGTGGTTTTGACGGCGAAATTGCCAAGGCGCCTGCGGATTGTCTTTTTTCCATAAGCCCTTACGTTTTTCCTTGGCTTGTTTTTGTGCGGCCGAATAGTCGGTGTAGGCGGTTTTACTTTGTTGTTTTTTGGCATAACTTTCATAATGCCATGCGGCGCCATCCCGTATCTGCATTAAATTCAAGTCAATCGTGCCGACTGATACTTGGGCAACTTCGCGCTGATAGCGGTCGCTTTCAAACACGCGAACTTTGGCTTTTTTATTTAGTGCGGCATCAATCAGATTGTCTCGTGATTGCGTACCATAGGCCTGATTGATTTCCGGCGCATCGATATAGGCCATGCGGATTTTGTGTTTCCTGCCGTCGCTATCGATAATGTGCATGGTATCGCCATCATGGATTTTGATGATTTTTCCGTTGTATGTGTAGGATTGTCGCGATGCCTTTTGTTTTTGTTTCTGTTCTTGCTTGGGTTCAGCTTCGGTTTTGGTGTCAGATGTGGCTTTGATGACATTTTCACCCAGCCATTCATTGACCTTTTCCAAACCGATATTGTCGTTTTGTGCCAATGTTGCGGCAACGCTTACCCCGGTACGAATCAACTCGGTATCGCGTGAGCTGTAACCCAGTGCGCCCAACACGGATAAAACAACAGGCAGCCATTTGATAATTTTACTGATTTGCATATTTTGCCAAATTGAAGGCCGTCTGAAAGACCTGATGTACTTTCAGACGGCCTTTTAAGATTGATTAATCTTCATTAATCCTGACAAGGCAGAATGACTTTTGCGCCTTCTGCCGTACCCAAAACCAACACATCGGCGGCATCGCGGGCAAAAATACCGTTTTCGAGTACCCCGGTAATTTTGTTGATTTCGTCTTCCATTTTCAGGGCTTGGTCGATATTAAGGCCATGAACATCGACGATTTGATTGCCATAGAAAGTGGTATAACCGACACGCAACTCAGGCTGTCCGCCCATCGCAAGCAGTTTGCGCGACACCAGCGAACGGGCATTTTCAACCACTTCTACCGGCAATGGAAATTTACCCAAACGGGAAACATATTTGCTTTCATCAGCGATACAAACAAATTTATCGGATGCGCTGGCTACGATTTTTTCGTTCAAATGCGCACCGCCGCCGCCTTTAATCATTTGCAGCGCATGGTTGACTTCGTCTGCGCCGTCAACATAAACCGCCAAACCCATCACTTCATTCAGTGAAACTTCTGGAATCTCGTATTTTGCCAAAAGCTCGCTGGATTTTTTGGAAGTAGATACGGCGCCCTTGATTTTCTTACCGCTTTTACCCAAAGCTTCGATAAAAAAGTTAATGGTAGAGCCGGTGCCGATACCGATGTATTCGTTTTCAGGAACAAATTCCACCGCTTTTTCGGCGGCAATGCGTTTGAGTTCGTCTTGAGTTGCCATGTTGTCAGTCTTTCGGTTTGAATGATGAAACGATTTTAAGCCCTTAGGCTTTAATCAGCAATACTGCCGCTTGTGCTTCAATGGCTTCCATACGCCCCAGATAGCCGAGTTTTTCGTTTGTTTTGCCCTTGATGTTGACGCAGTTTTCAGGCAAGCCCAAATCTGCGGCAATATTGGCACGCATTGCCGGAATATGCGGCGCAAGTTTGGGTTTTTGCGCAATCACGGTCGTATCGACATTAACCACCTTCCAACCCAATTCCTGCACGCTTTGATAAGCCTTGCGCAACAGCACACGGCTGTCTGCATCTTTGAATTCGGCAGCGGTATCGGGAAAATGGCTGCCGATATCGCCCAAACCGGCCGCACCCAACAGGGCATCGGTAATCGCATGCAAAAGCGCATCGGCATCTGAATGGCCCAGCAAGCCTTTTTCAAACGGAATGTTGACGCCGCCGAGTATCAAATCTCGCCCTTCAACCAACTGATGGACATCGTAGCCCTGTCCGACACGGATATTCATATTGTTTCCTTAAATAATGGGTTTTGATTGTTCAGACGGCCTTGAGCAACAACCTGACAATGTATTCGTCTTGCGGCAGCGTCAATTTTAAATTGCGCGTATCGCCCTGCACCAAGCGCGGCCGGATACCCAGTTTTTCAACCGCTGACGCTTCATCCGTAATCTCACTCAAATCATCAACCGATAAGGCGCGATTTAATAAGGCCGTCTGAAAAAGCTGCGGTGTTTGCGCCTGCCATAATCCTGCGCGTACGACGGTTTCATCAATATGATGACTGCCGTCTGCCCGCTTGAGCGTATCGGCCACCGGTATGGCAAGAATGCCGCCTTCATCATTCTCGCCTGCCTCATCAAGCAAACGCGTTAACGCTTCGGCAGGCAGGCAACAGCGCGCGGCATCATGAACCAAAATATTGTCTTGGGCCTCAGCCAAACCTTGCTCCAATAAAACGGACACACCATTGCGTACCGTTTCGGCACGAC
>CAUSHT010000203.1:0-2772 GCA_963531275.1 uncultured Neisseria sp. | reverse complement strand
CCGCGGCTGTTGCGGCCGCCTTCCGGCAGTTTGTACACTTTAATCCAATGGCACTTGCCCAAATTGGTAAAGCACATCAAATAATCATGCGTGTTGGCAACAAACAAGGTTTCGATAAAGTCTTCGTCTTTGGTTGCCGCTGCCTGTTTGCCGCGGCCGCCGCGACGCTGCGCCTGATAATCAGTAGTCGGCTGGGTTTTAATGTAGCCGCCATGAGTCAGGGTAACGACCATTTCGCGTTGCGGAATCAGGTCTTCATCGGCAATATCGCCGCCAAACGGATTAATTTCGCTGCGACGCTCATCACCGAAGTTGGCTTTGATGTCTGCCAATTCTTCGCGGATGATTTGGGTAACGCGTTCAGGTTTGGAAAGAATATCCACAAAATCAATAATTTTACTCATCAGATTTTTATATTCGCCGACAATTTCTTCCTGATCGAGGCCGGTCAGGTTACGCAGGCTCATGCGCAAAATGGCATCGGCTTGCAATTCGCTCAGGTAATAGCCTTGGCTGTGCAGACCCAAATTCTCCGGCAAGCCTTCAGGGCGCATCATGTGCAGGTCTAAATCCGTACGGCTGAGCATGTCTTCAACCAAGCTGCTGCGCCATGGGCGGGACAGCAGTTTTTCTTTGGCTTCCGGCGCATTGGCAGATTCTTTGATCAGACGGATGATTTCGTCGATATTGGACAAAGCAACTGCTTTACCTTCGGCAATATGGCCTTCATGACGCGCTTTCTTCAGGCGGAATAAAGTACGACGGGTAACGACTTCGCGACGGTGGCGCAGGAATTCGGACAGGATTTGTTTCAGGTTCAGTAAACGCGGCTGGCCGTCAACCAAGGCCACCATGTTTATACCGAAGCTATCTTGCAGCTGGGTCAGTTTGTAGAGTTGGTTCAAAACGACTTCGGCATTTTCATTGCGTTTCAATTCAATCACGACACGCATACCGGATTTGTCGGATTCGTCACGCAGGTCGGATACGCCTTCCAACGTTTTTTCGCGTACCAACTCGCCAATTTTCTCAACCAGCTTAGCTTTGTTGACTTGATATGGGATTTCATCAATAACGATGGCTTCGCGCTCGCCGTTTTTACCGATAGGCTCGATATGGGTTTTACCGCGCATCACCACGCGGCCACGTCCGGTTTTATAGCCTTCGCGCACGCCGCTCAAGCCGTAAATAGTTGCGCCTGTTGGGAAATCGGGCGCTTGGATGATATTGATCAACTCGTCGATTTCAGTTTCAGGCTCGTCCAACAAACGCAGGCAGGCATTGATGGTATCGCCTAAATTGTGCGGCGGAATATTGGTTGCCATACCGACGGCAATACCGGACGAACCATTGACTAACAGCGCAGGGAAACGGGTCGGCAATACCAGCGGCTCATGTTCGCTGCCGTCATAGTTGGGGCCGAAATTAACGGTTTCTTCCTCGATATCCGCCAGCATTTCATGGGAAATTTTTTCCATGCGGATTTCAGTATAACGCATGGCTGCTGCTGCCAAGCCGTCGACAGAACCGAAGTTGCCCTGACCGTCGATCAGTACATAACGCATGGAGAAGTCTTGCGCCATGCGGACGATGGTGTCGTAAACGGCTATATCGCCGTGAGGGTGGTATTTACCGATAACGTCGCCGACGATACGGGCCGATTTTTTATAGGCGGAATTCCAGTTGTTTTTTAACTCGTGCATCGCGTACAACACGCGGCGGTGTACCGGCTTGAGACCGTCGCGGACATCCGGCAGGGCTCGTCCCACAATCACGCTCATGGCGTAATCGAGGTAGCTCTTGCGCATTTCGTCTTCAAGGCTGACTGGCAGGGTTTCAAGTGCAAATTTATGGTCGTTGCGGATGGTTGCGTCGGTCATGATTATCTGTAATTTCGTATGGCAAAAATCTTGTTGATTCTACCACAAAACAAGCGGTTTATGGCTTTTGCGTGAAGGCCGTCTGAAACAGGATTTCAGACGGCCTTCGTTATTTAATAAATTGAATTTAGTTGCAGCCAGAATCTTTGTCCGCAGCCTGCAAACTCAATTCTTTGCGTTTTTTAGCCCTTTCATAACGGCAGCGTTGGCGCGGTGTATTGATTTCCAAAGGCGGTACAGGAACCGGCTTACCGTCTTCAACGGCAACCATAGTGAAGTAGCAGCTGTTGGTATGACGCACTTCGCCGGTGTGGATGTTTTGCGCCTCAACCCGAATACCGACTTCCATAGAAGTACGGCCGGTGTAGTTGATACTGGCGTAAAAGGTTACCAGTTCGCCGACATGAATAGGCTCTTTAAACAATACTTTATCAACAGACAGAGTAACGCAATAGGTTCCGCTGTAACGGCAGGCGCAGGAATATGCCACTTGGTCAAGCAGGCGCAGAAGATCGCCGCCGTGAACATTGCCGCTGAAGTTTGCCGTATAAGGCATCATCAGCTCGGACATGATCAGTTCATGGGAAGGTAGTTGGCGTTCCGGTTTCATAGTTTCTTCTCCTTTTGATATTTATTTTTTAATTGTCTGAAAACTTCAGACTGCACGTGTGCAAAATCATTCTACCGTTTTTAATCGTTGAGTTTCAACCCATTGTCTACCCGTTTACAGCCATTTTCTACGCGAAAAGAAAATCAGTAGTCCGATGATGATGCACAGCATCACACCCAAAACCATGAAATAGCCGTAATGCCAATGCAGCTCGGGCATATTGTCGAAGTTCATGCCGTAGATGCCGGTGATGACGGTCAGCGGCATAAAGATGATGGTGAT
>CAUSHT010000202.1:0-2781 GCA_963531275.1 uncultured Neisseria sp. | reverse complement strand
TTGCCAATCCAACCATGTAATCGGATTATCTTGGCAGTAGCTGTTGTTGTTGCCTTGCTGACTGTTGCCGAACTCATCGCCCGCCAAAAGCATGGGCGTACCGTTGGATAAAAACAAGGAGGCAAGCAGCGCTTTGGAGGTGTATTCGCGGTTGAGCAACACCTCTTCATCATCGGTTTCGCCTTCTACGCCGTGGTTGTAGCTGATGTTTTCATTATGCCCGTCGCGGTTGTTTTCGCCGTTGGCTTCGTTGTGTTTTTCGTTATAGCTGACCAAATCGCGCAGAGTGAAGCCATCATGTGCGGTGATAAAGTTAATGCTGGCAGACGGACGGCGGCCGCTGTGGTTGAAAATATCAGATGACCCGGCCAAGCGTTCGGCAAATGCGCCCAAATTACCGCTTTCCCAAGACCAAAACGCGCGCATATCATCGCGGAAACGGCCGTTCCATTCGGCAAAAGGTTGCGGGAAATTGCCCAAGTGATAGCCGCCCTCGCCGATGTCCCATGCTTCAACAATCAGCTTCAAACCAGCCAAAACCGGGTCTTGATACAAGACTTGGAAAAAGCGGCCGTACGATTGGAAATCGGGTTCGCGTCCCAATACGGTTCCCAAGTCGAAACGGAAGCCGTCAACATGAAACTCTTCAGCCCAATAGCGCAGGCTGTCTGCCGCCCAACGGGTAACATCGCGACGGACGATATTGAGCGTATTGCCGCAACCTGACCAGTTCTCATAGCTGCCGTAAGAGGTGTGCCAATACCATAAAGTGTTGTCGATACCGCGCTGACACAGCATCGGGCCTTTGTCGTCCTGCTCTGCCGTGTGGTTGTACACGACATCCAAAATCACTTCCAAACCCGCCTGATGCAGGGCTTTGACCGCCTGTTTAAACTCCGCCGCCGCACGCTCGGGATTGTCGGCATAAGACGGCTCAACGGCAAAATGGGAATAAGTGTTGTAGCCCCAATAATTGCTCAAGCCCATCTGCTGAAGATGGTATTCGTCCAGATGATAATGAATCGGTAGCAGCTCGACCGTCGTCACCCCCAACTCTTGCAAATAAGCCAAAACCCGTTTATCACTCAAGGCCTTATAAGTGCCTGCGTACTTCAAATCGGGAAACTGCTTGGTAAACCCTTTGACATGGGCTTCATAAATAATGGTTTTGCCCCACGGTATTTCCGGACGGCAATCTTTGGCCCAATTAAATCGGCTGCGTCCGATCACGACGCTTTTCGGCGCAACGGCGGCATTGTCGCGTTCATCTTCCGGCCTGAACCATGCCATTTCTTCGGCGGTACGGTAGCTTGGTTTGCCGTCAATTTTTTTGGAATACGGGTCAATCAGCAATTTGTTGGGATTAAAACATGAGCCGTATTCTGCGTTTTCACGTCCATACACTCGAAAACCGTATCGCTGCCCTGCCTTAACGTCCGGCACAAATCCATAAAATACCGAACCGCGCCGCGAAGGCATCTCCAAACGGATTTCTTTATCTTTATCAAACAGACACAATTCGACCTTTTCCGCATTGATGGAAAACAAGGTGAAATTCGCGCCCTTGCTCGTCAGGGTCGCGCCCATGGGATAAGGCTTGCCTTCCTCGATATGCCATGATTTGGCAGACATAGAATGATTCCTTGGTATGTATTGGTTTCGTGTCCAATATAAGGCCGTCTGAAAATCTTTCAGATGGCCTTGAGTCATATTGATGTCACTATCTTTTAATTTTCAGCTGATTAGGCAGGCATGATGCCCACCCTCAAAGTTGATTTACGCTTCGTCTTTGACTGCCGCCTGATACAGGTAGACGGTTGCCAACGGCGGTACGGTAACAGACAGGGAATTTGGTTTGCCATGCGACCAAACTTCTTCTGTCTCCACCGTTGCACCGGCAGAAACGCTGCTGCCTTTGTAATGCAGGTCGTCTGAATTGAGGATTTCGCGGTATTCGCCGGCAGAGTTCACACCGAAACGGTAGCCTTCGCGCACCACAGGCGTAAAGTTGCTGATGACGATAACGCGGTTTCCTTCGCGGTCGCGGCGCTCGAAGACGAATACGGAATTGTCGCTGTCATCTGCAACCAGCCATTCAAATCCTTCAGGCCATTGGTCTAATTGGTAAAGCGGCGCAGTGTCTTTATAGACATGGTTCAACTCGCGCACAAAGTCTTGTACGCCTTTGTGCCAGCCACCTTCTTGCTCCAGCAAGAACCAATCCAGTCCTTCGTTGTAGTTCCACTCGCGGCCTTGTGCAAACTCATTGCCCATAAACAACAATTTTTTGCCGGGGAAGCCGTACATAAAGCCGTAGTAGGCGCGCAGGTTGGCAAATTGTTGCCAGCAGTCGCCGGGCATCCGTCCGAGCAGCGAGCGTTTGCCGTGCACGACTTCATCGTGTGAAAGCGACAGGACAAAGTTTTCGCTGTACTGGTACATCATGCCGAAGGTCATTTTGTTGTGGTGGTATTTGCGGTTGATGGGGTCTTCCATCATGTAACGCAAAGTATCGTTCATCCAGCCCATATTCCATTTGAAGCTGAAGTTCAAACCTTCTTGGCGGGTCACATTGGCAAACGATGTGGATTCTTCGGCGATTTCAGTCGCAGCCGGAACTTCCTCTTTCAACATGGTGTTGGTATCGCGCAGGAAAGCGATGGCTTCAAGGTTTTCATGGCCGCCGTATTGGTTCGGAATCCACTCGCCGTCTCTACGTGAGTAGTTGCGGTAAATCATCGAAGCAACCGCGTCAACGCGGATACCGTCAAAGCCGAAACG
>CAUSHT010000201.1:0-2783 GCA_963531275.1 uncultured Neisseria sp. | reverse complement strand
GGGTTGACCATCTGCCAGTAGGCGAGGTTGTCCAACGCCGTCCCCCACAGCACGGCTTTTTTACCGCCTGCGTTCATCGCCACATTACCGCCCACGCAAGACGCATCGGCGGAAGTCGGATCAACGGCGAATACCAAACCTGCGTGATGCGCGGTTTCTTCCACTCGACGGGTTACTACGCCTGCGCCGCAATGGATAATCGGATGTCTGCCGTCCAAGCCTGCCAGCTCAACGTATTCGACGCCGCGATGCTTGTCGAGTTTTTCGGTATTGATAACTGCACTGTTTGCATCTAAAGGCACGGCGCCGCCGGTATAACCCGTGCCACCGCCGCGCGGGATAATAACCAAGTCCAATTCGATTAAGGCGCGGACCAAAGGCGCGATCTCTGCCTCGGTATCAGGATTGACAACGACAAACGGATACTCCACGCGCCAGTCGGTTGCATCGGTAACGTGCGTTACCCGCGCCAGCCCGTCAAACATGATATTGTGCGGCTTGGTGATTTTGCTCAAACGCTCCAAAATCTGCCGCCGCTTTTGGCGCGTTTCGTCAAAACCGCCGTCAAAACGCTCAACCGCCTTTTCCGCCGCTGCAACCAAGACATCGACTTGCGGATTGTCGTCGCGGCGTTTGCGGATTTCGTTCAACCGGTGGCGCATTTCCCGTACCAGCGCGGCGCGGCGTTTCGGGTGTTCCAGCAAATCATCGACCAGATACGGATTGCGCACGACCACCCAAATATCGCCCAACACTTCAAACAACATCCGCGCCGAACGTCCTGTTTTACGTTGGCCTCGCAAGCCTTGTAGGATTTGCCAGGCTTCGTCGCCTAAAAGTCGGATGATGATTTCGCGGTCGGTGTAGGAAGTATAGTTGTAGGGAATTTCCCGAATACGCTGCGGGGCGGTAGTCGTGGTCATGGTTGAGTTCCGTTGATAGGTATAATGTTTTTATATTAAAGGCCGTCTGAAAAATACGATTTCTTCTTGATGGCGTGATGTGTTAATGTAGTGTAATTTTCGATATTTTTCAATGCAAAAGACAATAAACATTTCAATGGGAATGATTTTCAACTAGGTAATATTGTTTACAATCTTGTCATGCAGATGGTTTTCAGACGGCCTGACAGATTTTATCGCTTGAGTTTTTCTGTAAAACCGCTATAATGCGTTTCTTCTACGGCGGGTCTCCCCGCATGGTAATTTGGAACACCGGGTCAGGGGCGGAAGCCAGCAGCCCACTCTGATGAGCCAGTGCCGGGGGTTCGGCTCGCCACCTTATTCAAAGATGCCGGAGATGATTGAGTCTCCGGCATTTTTCATTGTATAAAGCGTAATAAAAAGGCCGTCTGAAACCTTATTTTCAGACGGCCTTTGAGTTTATGAACCAGCTATTTATGCTTCTTCTGATTTTGTATTGGGCAAAACACAGTTCAGGATAATCGCCAATACGGCGCACAAACCTACACCGGCGAAGCTCAAAGTACCTACTTTGATAATCATGCCGCCGATACCGGTCGTCAATACAGAGCTGACGATAACCAGGTTTTTCGGCTGCATCAAATCGACTTTCGCATCAATCAATGTTTTGATGCCTAAAGAGGCGATAGTGCCGAACAGCAGCAACATAATACCGCCCATAACCGGCATGGGGATCGAAGCCAAAAACGCGTTGAATTTACCGAAAAACGCCATGCAAATCGCAAAAATTGCCGCCCAAGTCATGATGACGGGGTTGCTGTTTTTGGTAATCATCACCGCGCCGGTTACTTCGCCGTAAGTGGTCACAGGAGGGCCGCCGATCAAACCGGCCACGCAGACGCCCAAGCCGTCGCCGGCGAGGGTTTTGTCCAAGCCCGGGTCTTTGGTGTAGTTTTTGCCGGTCACATTACCGATGGCCATAATGCCGCCGATGTGTTCAATGGCCGGGGCGATGGCAACGGGCAGCATAAACAAGGCAGCCTGCCAGTTGACTTGAGGCGTTTCAAAATGAGGGACAGCAAACCAAGGAGCGTTGATGATGGCGCTGGTATCGACCAGGCCCATGATTAGAGCCAATACATAACCGGAAGCCACGCCGATCAGAATCGGAATCAGCTTCATCATTTTGCTGCCGAAGACAGAAACAATGACGGTTACCGCAAAGGTAAAGCCGGACAGAATCAATGAGTCGATATAGTCGATGACCTGTTTGCCGCCTGATTGACCCATGGCCATGCTGCTGGCTGCGGCGGCCACAGACAAGCCGATTACCATAATCACCGGGCCGATGACCACGGGCGGCAACAGTTTGTGTACCGCATCCAGACCACGCCATCTGATCAATGCGGCAAAAACAAAGTACATGAAGCCGGCCGCAAACAGGCCGAACATGGTAGAAGGCAGGCCCCATTCGCCGATGGAGTAGATAATCGGTGCAATAAAGGCAAAAGAAGAGCCGAGGAAAATCGGCACTTTACGTTTGGTAACCAATTGGAACAACAAGGTACCCAAGCCCGCGCCCAATAATGCCAAAGCCGGGTTTAGTCCCGTCAGAAGCGGCACAAGCACCATAGCACCGAATGCGACAAATAAAATCTGCGCACCGGCTACCGCCGTTTTAAGCTGATTCATAAAAGCTCCGAAGAAAATTCAAACGGCGCAGATTATACTGATTTATCCTAATTGTGAACATTTATTTACAAAAGGCCGTCTGAACAGATGTAACGATGACACCTGTTCAGACGGCCTTATTCGATAGCGAATGGTTAGTAACTTATCAAAATCGATTAGGAAAATTTT
>CAUSHT010000200.1:0-2783 GCA_963531275.1 uncultured Neisseria sp. | reverse complement strand
CCCTACCCCATATTCATGAATAAAAAGCGATACAAGGCCGTCTGAAAAAATGTTTTTGGCACAAAATATCGTTCATTGCACCATTTCAGCTTTTTAAAACCGTATTTTTCTTTTGATTGATAAAAAGTATTACGCATATTATTGGGCAAACCTTTTATTTACGTTAAAATGTGCTTTTTTTTGATAATAAGGCCGTCTGAAACAGGCGGAAAATACTTATGGCAGAACAACATACACACTCCTCTACCTGGCAGAGCAAAATTAATGCCCTCGGCCCGGGCATCATGATGGCTTCGGCAGCGGTCGGCGGCTCGCACCTTATCGCCTCCACGCAGGCAGGTGCGCTTTACGGCTGGCAGCTTGCGTTGATCATTATTCTGACCAACCTGTTCAAATACCCGTTTTTCCGCTTCAGCGCACATTACACACTGGACACGGGCAAAAGCCTGATTGAAGGCTATGCCGAAAAAAGCCGCGTTTATTTGTGGGTATTTTTGATTTTGTGTATTGCATCGGCAACGATTAATGCCGGCGCGGTCGCCATCGTTACCGCCGCCATCGTCAAAATGGCAATCCCATCACTGACTCTCGATACCGGCATAGTATCCGCCCTGATCATGGCTTCCTGCCTGCTGATTTTGGCAAGCGGCCGCTATAAAGCATTGGACAACGTTTCCAAAATCATCATCGTCAGCCTGACCATTGCCACCGTCGCCGCGGCAGCCGTGGCCATGTCTCGCGGTATGCAGATGAAACCCGACTTTATCGAGCCCACCCCTTGGACGCTGGCAGGCTTGGGTTTCTTAATCGCACTGATGGGCTGGATGCCTGCGCCGATTGAAATTTCCGCCATCAACTCTTTGTGGGTAACGGAAAAACAACGCATCAACCCTTCCAGCTACCGCGACGGTATTTTCGACTTCAACGTCGGCTACATCACCAGCGCAGTGTTGGCGGTCGTCTTCTTGGCCTTGGGTGCATATGTCCAATACGGCAACGGCGAAGCCGTACAAATGGCCGGTGGCAAATATGTCGGCCAGCTGATTAATATGTACGCCGTGACCATCGGCGACTGGTCGCGTCCGCTGGTGGCATTTATCGCCTTCGCCTGCATGTACGGCACCACCATTACCGTAGTGGACGGCTACGCACGCGCGATTGCCGAACCGGTACGCCTGCTGCGCGGTAAAGACAAAACCGGCAATGTCGAATTGTTTGCCTGGAACGTCTGGGTTGCAGGTTCGGGCTTGGCCGTGATTTTCTGGTTCAACAGCGCGATGGCCGAGCTGCTCAAATTCGCCATGATCACCGCCTTCGTTTCAGCCCCTGTGTTCGCTTGGCTGAACTACCGCCTCGTCAAAGGCGACAAACGCCACAAACTGACCATGGGCATGAACTTCCTTGCCATTATCGGTTTGATTTATTTGACCGGCTTTACCGTTTTGTTCCTACTGAACCAAACAGGCATCTTGGCTGCGCCTAAATAAGCCCACACTAAAAAAGGCCGTCTGAAACTCAAAAACAGGTTTCAGACGGCCTTTCCAATCAATCATATCTTTTTGAATTTTCATTCAAACCCATTATAATGACTCCTTATTTCGCCGTTGCAGACCACTCGACGGCATCCGTATTTTGGAAAATATATGAAGCCGTCTATCTTAGAAAAACTACAACAACTCAGCGACCGACTGGAAGAAGTCACGCATCTGCTCGGTCAGCCTGAAGCCACGTCCGACATGGACAATTACCGCAAACTCACACGCGAACACGCCGAATTGACCCCCGTCGTCGAAGTCTTCCAAAACTATCAGCTGGCGCAAAGCGACTTGGCGGATGCCGAAGAAATGCTGTCCGACCCTGAAATGAAAGACTTTGCCGCCGAAGAAATCGAAGCGGCCAAAGCCAAAATCGACACGCTCGATACCGAATTGCAAAAACTGCTGCTGCCCAAAGATGCCGACGACGACAAAAACATCTTCATCGAAGTGCGCGCCGGAACAGGCGGCGACGAAGCCGCGCTGTTTGCAGGCGATTTGCTGCGCATGTACAGCCGCTACGCCGAACGCAACCGCTGGCAGGTCGAAATCGTTTCCGCCAACGAAAGCGAGTTGGGCGGCTATAAAGAAGTCATCGCCCGCATTATCGGACTCGGTGCGTACAGTCGTCTGAAATTTGAATCCGGCGGCCACCGCGTGCAGCGCGTTCCCGCCACCGAGAGCCAAGGCCGTATCCACACCTCCGCCTGTACCGTCGCCGTCATGCCCGAAGCGGACGAACTCGAAGACATCGAGTTGAACCCGGCCGACCTGCGCATCGATACCTTCCGCGCATCCGGCGCGGGCGGTCAGCACATCAACAAAACCGACTCCGCCGTCCGCATTACCCACTTGCCGACAGGCATGGTGGTCGAATGCCAAGACGGCCGCAGCCAACACGCCAACAAAGCGCAGGCGATGAAAGTCCTCGCCGCCCGCCTAAACGACGCGCAAAAACGCGAAGCCCAAGCCAAAGAAGCCGCCGAACGCAAATCCCTCATCGGCAGCGGCGACCGCAGCGAGCGCATCCGCACCTACAACTATCCCCAAGGCCGCGTGACCGACCACCGCATCAACCTTACCCTGCACAAGCTGGATTTTGTGATGGACGGCGATTTGGAAGAAATCACCAATGCCCTGATTGCCGAGCATCAAGCTGAGCTTTTGGCGGCCATGGGGGATTGATGGATTTGGTCCATTGCGTTTATACTTTTCAGACGGCCTGATGACATATGTCAATATGACCGT
>CAUSHT010000199.1:0-2803 GCA_963531275.1 uncultured Neisseria sp. | reverse complement strand
ATTCGGAAAACTACGAAACCATCGCCGGCTTTATGATGTATTCCCTGCGCAAAATTCCGAAACGTACGGATTTTCTGGTTTATGCCGGTTATAAGTTTGAAATCATCGATACTGAAAATTTGAAAATCGACCAGCTTTTGGTTTCCAAACAAGGAAATATGGTGGGGAAAATGTAACAAGTAGCTGGGAACACTTGAAAAGAAAATTAAAAAATAAATAAAAAGGAAAAAATATTATGACGACAACCGAACCTCAAAAATACGCCCGCAGCCTGCACGCGCCCATCAGCCTCGGTACCACCTCTGACGACCGCTTTATGCCGCGCGGCTTTCTTTCATATTTTGCCTCACTGCCGAAATTGGTTTTAACCGAAAAATTAGATGGGCAAAACAACTGCTTTGCCGCGCACGGCCTCTATGCCCGTAGTCATGCTGCGCCTACACAGCATCCGTGGGATAAACCTTTGCTGCAACGATGGCAGCAAATCAAAGATGATTTAGGCGACCTCGAACTTTTTGGCGAGAATATGTATGGCATTCATTCGATTGCTTATTCGCAACTGGAAAGCTATTTTTACCTGTTTGCAGTCCGCCGTGGCGGACATTGGCTTTCATGGGAAGAGGTTAAATTTTATGCGCAGCTGTTTGATTTTCCGACTGTGCCAGAAATCCCCATTGTCCAGCCGCTTGCAGATTTCACTCAAAAATACGCCAATGAAGATATTGCTTTAGCGCAATGGCTTGCTGCTAATTTGGGAGAGCCGTGGACGGATAGCGTACAAACTGCCGGCAAGCTTGGCGGCTACGATCCGAACACAGGAGCAGCGTGCAGTGAAGGTTTCGTTATCCGTAATGCAACTGATTTTGCCACCAACAACGGTAACCTACCTGTTCAATCCAATGAATTCGACAATCTTTTCAAATTGGTACGAGCCAAACACGTTAAAACCGACGTTCATTGGACGAAAACTTGGAAGCCTGCCCGTCTTATCGATTACGACAAATACCATTGGCAAAGCTGGCAGTTTCAGACGGCCTGAAGTCCAATTATCCAATAATAAGAAAGACAATTATGTGGACATTCCCATATTACATACCTGGCCAACTTCCTGATTGGCAAGCCTTAGAACGTCGTTTCAGTTGGTTTGCCGATATGAAGGACGTTCCGCAAGACCCTGAGTGGCATGCCGAAGGCGATGTATTTACGCATACCAAAATGGTGTGCGAAGCCCTTTTACAGCTGCCCGAGTTTCAAGCGCTTGATGAACAGGAGCAGCATATTTTGTTTGCTGCCGCCATGCTGCATGATGTAGAAAAACGCAGTACGACCAAGCATGAAATAGAAAACGGTAAAGAGCGGATTGTCTCGCCGCATCACGCAAAAAAAGGCGAGCATACCGCCCGTACTTTGCTGTATACCGAACTTGCCGCTCCGTTTGCCGTAAGAGAAGCAATCGCCAAACTCGTGCGTTTGCACGGATTGCCCTTATGGGCGATTAACAAGCCTAATCCTGAGCGAGCCGTCATAGCAGCCAGTTTGCAGGTCAACACTGCACATCTTGCCATGCTTGCTAAAGCCGATGTTCTGGGTCGTATATGTTGCGACCAACAGGATATTTTGCTGCGCATTGATTTGTTTCGTGAACTCTGTGAAGAAAATGCTTGTTGGGGTAAGGCACGTACGTTTGCCAGCGACTACGGACGCTATCTCTATCTTA
This sequence comes from uncultured Neisseria sp., assembly GCA_963531275.1. Taxonomy (GTDB): domain Bacteria; phylum Pseudomonadota; class Gammaproteobacteria; order Burkholderiales; family Neisseriaceae; genus Neisseria. Next base: position 1,086 of record CAUSHT010000199.1, on the reverse strand, counting down.
ACGGCCGTAGCGAAATGCCGGATTATCAGCCATTTGATGATCAGACCTTTGATGTGTACGCCATGTGCGCCATAGCAGGTAGCGGTAAAGACAGTTACATCAGGCAACATCTTGCTCATCTGCCTATGCTGTCGCTGGATGAGATTCGCCGTGAGCGTAAACTCAATCCCGCAGATTCCAAACATACCGCCGAAGCAGTGCGTTTGGGTAAAGAGCAGGCAAAAGAATACCTGCGAGCCCGTACGTCATTTGTCTTCAATGCGACCAATCTCAACCGCGACTTGCGCAGTAAATGGCTGCCGATGTTTGCCGATTACGGCGCACGTGTGCATCTCATTTATTTGGAAGTGCCTTACACGCAATTACTATCGCAAAACCGTAACCGCGAACATTCTGTTCCGAATGATGTGTTGCACCGCATGATAGAAAAGCTGGAAATCCCTGATTACAGTGAAGCGCATACGGTAGATTTTGTGGTCTCTTCTTAAAAAGTAAAGGGTTTTTGTAAGTAGGCCGTCTGAAACAATCTAATGTTTCAGACGGCCTTTTTATGAAATTAAAATTACTAGAGCTAAGGGGAAGGTCTTTATTCGCAATTTAAGCCTTTTGTTTTTTCAGCGAATGTATCCATGGCAATTTGGCACATGCGTTCACGTTGGCCTACGTCGGCAGCAGGCAGGATTTGGCGCAGGTATTTTGTGTTGTCACGTTGGAACGATGCTTTATCGCCTGCTTTTTGGTAACACGCATCCGCACGGGTAAAGTATTGCTGGCAGATTTTCGGCAATTCTTCAAAGGACAAGGGTTTGCTTTTGTGCATGCCGTGTGCGGAGACGGAGAGGGAGGAAAGGGCGCACAGCGCGATGATTAAGGTTTGGGAAATGGTTTTCATGATAAGCCTATTTATTGAAGTGGTGTTTAAATCAATTGTTCGCCCCAATGCAGCTTTTGGCGCAGGGTTTTGAAGTATTGGTAATCGGTGGGATGGAGGACGCGCAAGGGGTTGTGATAGCGGCGGATGATGATGCGGTCGAAGTTTTGCACGTCGATATGGGATTGTCCGTCAAAATGTGCGCGTGCGTCGCC
>CAUSHT010000198.1:0-2847 GCA_963531275.1 uncultured Neisseria sp. | reverse complement strand
GCAATTTCCGCCACATCGTCCGCACTGTGCGGCAACGCCAGCGTACGGGCATTTTTCGCCCATTTCAGGCATTTTTCACGGTTCAAGCCGCCAAGGATTTCGGCCAGTTTTTCTGCCGTCAGTTGAGTTTGCGGCAACAGCAAACCAGCTTCGGCCTGCACCATAAAGCGCGCATTAGCTGTTTGGTGGTCGTCCACTGCGTGCGGATACGGCACCAGCAATCCACCCAAACCGGCAGCCGTTAACTCGGCAATCGTCAGCGCGCCGGCACGGCAAATCACCAAATCGGCATCACGGTAGGCGGATACCATATCGGTAATAAATTCAACACACTCAGCCTGCACACCCAACGCATCGTAATCCGCCTGCAAGTTACCCAATTTATTGCGGCCGGACTGATGATACATTTGCGGACGGGCAGACTCAGGCAACAATGCCAAAGCCTGCGGAACGGTTTTGTTCAACACATCTGCACCCAAACTGCCACCCACCACCAAAACTTTCAGACAGCCTTGACGGTTTTCAAAGCGTTCTTCGGGAACAGGCAATGCCGCAATATCGGCACGGACAGGGTTACCCACCAATCCGCCTTCATGTTGAAAGGCTTTGGGGAAAGCGTACAGAACACGTTTTGCCCAGCGCGACAGTTGGCGATTGGACAAACCGGCTACGGCGTTTTGCTCGTGAATCACAATCGGCACACCGGAAATTTTTGCCGCCAAGCCACCGGGGAAAGTAACAAAACCGCCAAAACCGATAACACACTCGACACGGTGTTTCTTAATAATCTGCTGAGCCGCACGGACGGTTTTATACAGCGTAACCGGCAACATCAGCTTGCGCTTGATACCGTTGCCGCGTATGCCTTTAATCGCCAGCGTTTCCAAGCGTATGCCGTATTGCGGCACGATGCGCTCTTCCATCGAATCCTGACTGCCCAGCCAAATCACATGATGGCCGCGCTTTTGCAGCGACTCGGCAACCGCCAATGCAGGGAAAATATGACCGCCCGTACCGCCGGCCATCAGCATAAAAGTTTTACCGCTCATGGTTTTACTCCACTGAATAACCGCGCATTTTTTGGCGGTTTTCATAATCAATGCGCAATAACAAAGTAACGCACACCAGCATGATAAAGACAGCCGAACCGCCGTAAGACATAAACGGCAAAGTCAGGCCTTTAGTGGGCAGGATACCGATGTTTACACCGATATTGAAGAAACTTTGAATACCAATCCAAATACCGATACCGTTGGCAATATACGCGCTGAACATCAAGCCCGAATCACGCGCCTGCTTGCCGATGGAAAACGCACGCCACACCAACCAGCCGTAGCAGAACACCAAAACCAGCATCCCGACAAAGCCGAATTCTTCACCGATAACGGCAAAAATAAAGTCCGTATGCGGCTCGGGCAGGTAAAAGCGTTTACCCAGGCTCGCACCCAAACCCTCGCCAAACCAGCCGCCGCGCACAATAGCCATCAAAGACTGCGTCAACTGATAACCCTTGCCCAAAGGATCACTCCATGGGTTCAAAAACGCCGCCACACGCGCCATACGGTAAGGTGCAGCCCAAATCAGCAACCCCATTCCGCTCAATACCGTCAACACCAGCACGGCGAAATATTTCCACGGGAAGCCTGCCAGAAACAGCATGCCCATAGTAATCACGACAATCACGACAAACGAACCAAAATCCGGTTGCAACATAATTAAAATCAAGCTGATGGCAATCGACACAATTGGCCACAACAGAGTTTTGAACTTGATGGCGCGTTCCTTGACCCGTACCCTGGCCTCCGCCTTAAACGGGCAGGACAGCAAATCACCGATACCCGAAAATAGGGATGACCAGCCTAAAGAATCCAAGCCACGCAACATTTCTTCACGGCGCGTAAACAGGCTGGACAAATACAAGACCGTCGCCAATTTGAAAAATTCAGTCGGTTGCAGGTTGAGCGGTCCGATATGAATCCAGCGCGTCGCGCCGTTAATCTCACGGCCGACAACCAACACCACCGCCAACAGCAAGCACGAAACAGCAAAATAAAACGGAACAATCCGCCGCCAGAAGCTCATCTTCAGCAGGAAAAGCGGCAAGCATATGGCCACCGTAAACAGGATAAAGATTGCCTGCTTAGACACAAAAGAAAACTGGCTGTCCCCTTCCGATGCCGCATACACAATAGAAGCCGAATAAATCATTATCAGGCTGAAGACCGTCATTAAGACGACCATCCACAAGAGAGAAACATCAAACTTCCGACCATCGCGCGCAATCGGCCGGTCAAGCATTTTGGAAAGACTAATCATGAAAACATCCGTAACGGCTTGAATAAAATATTCAGACGGCCTGCTAATTGGGCAAGAGGCCGTCTGAAAAAATGAATTAACGTTATTTTAAAGGTTTATTTCCAAACCAACAATTCAGATTCTACGGTTCAAAAAAGAGAAAGCGTGTTGACCTGTCCTTAGGAATGATTGGTGGCTTATTTTAGATAAAAATCCCAGTATCAAGTCCCCTGCCCTGCCAAGCTTTTCAGACGGCATGATAAGCAATGGATACCAGTTTTCAACGCACTCTCATTACTTCAGCAAGCATGAAACTTACGGCAGAATCTCAATTTCCGCATTGTGTTTCACGCTGCGGTAGAGTTCGTCGACTTCCTCGTCCGTTACCGCAATGCAGCCGTCGGTCCAGTCTTTTTGCAGGTGTTTTTTACCGATAAAACCCCAGCCGTTATTCACGCCGTGGATTTTAATCAGCCCGCCCGGGCTTTTGCCTTGTGCCGCCGCGTAGGCTTTGTCGGCTTCGTTGGGGTAGGAAACGCCGAGGTTTTTATG
>CAUSHT010000197.1:0-2849 GCA_963531275.1 uncultured Neisseria sp. | reverse complement strand
TGCGGATGTTGTGCAGTTTCTCGCGGCGCAGGGCGATGATTTGGTTTTCGTCCAATTGCGGCTCGATTTGAGGATTGTTTTGTTCGCTCATGATGTTTTCCGGGAAAATAAGTCAGGCTGCCCATGTGTTCAGACGGCCTGAATAAAGTGAAAAATTGACTCTATTTTACGCGATGTCGGTATTTTTTTCTATAAAGGCAGAAAGGCCGTCTGAAACTTGAAAAATCAGTTTCAGACGGCCTTTTGCTTCATGAAGGGCGGTATCGGCGGTTAGATATCGGTTTCCAAATAAACAACTTGGGTTTGCAGATATTCTTCCAAACCGTGTTTACCGTCGGCGCCGCCGATACCTGATTTTTTCCAACCGGCATGGAAGCCCTGCATGGCTTCGAAGTTTTCGCGGTTGATGTAGGTTTCGCCGAAACGCAGGCGACGGGTGACATAAAACGCTTCATTCAGATTGGTGGTATAGACGGAGCTGGTCAGGCCGAACTCGCTGTCGTTTGCCAAAGCGATGACTTGGTCGAGCGTGTCGAAAGTGGCAACCGGCAGGACTGGGCCGAAGGTTTCTTCTTTCATGATGTCCATGCTGTTGTCGGTATCGGTCAGCAGGGTAGGTTCGAAGAAGTAGCCTTTGCCGTCGGCACGTTTGCCGCCGCAGACCAGTGTCGCACCTTGTTTGACGGCGCGTTCCACTTTTTCGGCAACGGCTTTGACAGCGCGCTCTTCAATCAGCGGCCCCATTTCCAGTGCGCCAGGTTCGGCCTCGGCCGGGTTGCCGTAGCGCACGCCTTTCATGGCGGCAGTCATTTTTTCAATGAACGCGTCTTTTAGGCTGCTGTGGACATAGACGCGTTCGGCGCAGTTGCAGATTTGGCCGGTGTTGCCGACGCGCGAAGCCAAGATGGATTTCACTGCCAAGTCCAAATCCGCGTCTTTCAAAACGATGGCAGGGGCTTTGCCGCCGAGTTCCAATGAGACTTTGGTAATGTTGGTGGCGGCGGCTTCCATTACTTGGCGGCCTGCTTCTACAGAACCGGTCAGGCTGACCATATCGACTTGCGGATGTGATGCCAAGGCATTGCCGATTTCCGCACCCGGGCCGTTGACGACGTTGAATACGCCGGCCGGTAAGTCTGAAGCGTGAACGATTTCAGCAAAGATGTGGCAGTTGATCGGGGTGACGCTGCTTGGTTTGACGACGATGGTATTGCCTGTTACCAAAGCCGGGCCCATTTTGCGGGCGATCAGGAAGAAGGGGAAATTCCACGGCAAAATTCCGGCGATTACGCCCAAAGGACGTTTGAATAATAAAATGTTTTCGCGCGGGCGGTCGCTTTGGATGATTTCGCCTTCGTAACGTCGTGCCCATTCGGCTTGATAATCGAGATAGTCGGCAGTGAACATGACTTCTATGCGTGCCAAGTCTTTGGTTTTGCCGCCTTCGGCGACAATGGTGTCGGTCAGCTCGTTGGCGCGTTCGCGTATGCCTTGGGCGATTTTGCGCAAGTATGCGCCGCGTTCAACGGCAGGCAAACGCTCCCATGCGGCTTGCGCCTCTCTGGCGGCGGCAACGGCACGGTCAACATCGGCTTTTCCGCCTTTAGGCTCACGCGCGATGACTTCTTCGGTTGCCGGATTCAATACATCTCGCCATGTGCCGTTAAAATCGGTTTCAAAACGGCCGTTGATATACATAGACAGTTGTTTCATCAAACTTTCTCCTATTGTTGTAGTTGAATGTAGTTTTAGTCTATGCCTAAATTGTCTGGCATACAAGAGTATTTAGAGTGGGTTGACGGTAGGTATTTGGAAGTTTTTAGAAAAAGTTGATGGAAGGGGGAGTCGGGCTTGGTTGATTATAGGTAGGTTGGTGCTGGTGTAATGCGTTGGGTAACGTTCATACGCGGCATTGAGAAAAAGCCTGCATATGGCTTGATTTTGAAGATAGGGGAGGTATCGTATGGAGAAGGGTTTGATAGGGATGTAAAAAAACCTGCTTTTTTCAAAGCAGGTTTTTATATTTGGTGGGTCGTGAGCGATTCGAACGCTCGACCAACGGATTAAAAGTCCGCTGCTCTACCGACTGAGCTAACGACCCGATAAGCTGTGCATTATAGGGAGCTTGTTTCTTTCCGTCAACTGTTTTTTTGAAATTTTTTTCAAAAAACGTAAACCGGCTGTTATTTGGCGTTAATTCTCCCGTTTCCGAGTATTAATTATGTTATGATTTTCTAATCTGTCAGTTCTGATGGATATTTTTTAGACCAAAGGATATACAACATGAAAAAATTATTGATTGCTGCGATGATGGTGGCTGGTTTGGCTGCTTGTTCTCAAGAGGCGAAACAGGAAACTCAAGAAGCGGCTTCTGCCGTTGCTTCTGATGTGAACGCTGCTGCCGAACACGCGGCTTCTGCTGCCGATGCTGCTGTTTCCGAAGCTAAAGGCGCTGCCGAACAGGCTGTTTCTGACGCTAAAGAAGCCGGTGCCGATGCGAAGGAAACTGCGGAGAAAGCAATTTCCGATGCTAAAGAAACTACCGGTAAAGCCATTGATGGTGCTAAAGAAGCCAGCGACAAAGCTTTGGACGATGCAAAAGCTGCTGTGGGCGAAGCTAAAGACGCTGCCAAAGATGCGGCTAAAGATGCTTTGGGTAAAGCTGCCGATGCAACTCAAGAAGCTGCCGACAAATTGAAAGATGCTGCTAAATAAGCCGGTGTCCGATATTTGAAAAGGCCGTCTGAAAAAATGTTTTTCAGACGGCCTTTTTGTATCGGTAGATTATTTTTTTTCTTGCTGACGCGTGTACACCAAAGAAGTCAGGATGGATGCGCCCAGTGCGCCGA
>CAUSHT010000196.1:0-2851 GCA_963531275.1 uncultured Neisseria sp. | reverse complement strand
CAAGGCTATTTGAACGGCTTTATCGATATGGTTTGCCAAGATTCAGACGGCAATGTCGTTTTAATCGACTACAAATCCAACCATTTGGGCAACGATGCAAGCGCCTACACGCAACAGGCGATGAACGAAGCCGTGGCGCATCATCACTACTACCTGCAAGCCCTGATTTACGCCGTTGCCATCGCGCGCTACTATGCCCTGCGCGGCAAGCCATTGCCTAAAATCGCCATCCGCTACCTCTTCCTGCGCGGCATGGACGGCTCGGAACGAGGCATCTGGAAATGGGACATCGATACCGCCCTGCTTTCCACTTTCGTTGAGCGAAAAACAAATTCTTGATAAATCATTTTGTTAAACCGTCAAAAAGGCCGTCTGAAATGTTTTCAGACGGCCTTTGATTATTTGTGCAAACCGCATTCCTTACTGTCTTTGCTTTCCCACCACCATCGCCCGGCGCGGATATTCTCGCCCAGCTTGACCGGACGCGTGCAGGGTTCGCACCCAATGCTGGGATAGCCCTGATGATACAGCGCATTGAGCGGAACTTGGTGCTCGTCAGCATATGCCCAAACGTCCTGCTCTTCCCAATCGAAAATAGGATTGAATTTAGCGATGTTGCGGCCAGTATCCAGCTCTTCAAAATTCAATTCGCTGCGCGTTTCGGACTGGCTGCGGCGTTGTCCGGTCAGCCATGCGGGGGCGTTGCGCAAAGCGCGGTTGAGCGGTTCGATTTTGCGGAGATGGCAGCAACGGCGGCGCAACTCGACGCTGTCGTACATGGCGGTCGTGCCGAATTCCGCTTCAAATTCATCGGCGGTTTGCTGGTTGGGATAAAACACTTCCAATTCGGTTTGATAACGCGCATTGGTTTCGGCAATCAGCGCGGCGGTCTCGGGATTGAGTTTGCCCGTATTGAGCGTAATGATGCGGATGGGCAGTTTCAGACGGCACACGGCATCGGTAATGACCATATCTTCAACCGCAAGGCTGGATGCGAACACGGCTTGCGGATAGCGCGCGGCAATGTCTTGCAAACGGCGCTCCAAAGCGGCCGCCAATTCAGGCAGGCGGCGGCGTTCGTCATCGCTAATTTCGGGGATTTTCCAGAATTGTGGGCGGAATAAAGACATGGCTGGTTGTTCCTAATAATTTTCAGACGGCCTGCTTAAACGGCTGCCGATATGGTTATGGAACAATATTGTCCTGCGCCCTATCTTCAAACGGAAAGAATGCTTTTCTATTTCTTTATAACCAAAGCGTCTGCTGCTGGTTTTTCGGCAGTAAATGACTCACGCCGATACCGATCAGGCGGAAGGCGTCTTCGCGTTGCGGCGGTATGCGTTGCAATAAAGTATGCGCCGCCTGAAGCAGCGAGGCGCTGTCGGGAAGGACGGAAGAATACGTCAGCGAACGTGTGATAATGCGGAAATCGTGGGTTTTGAGTTTGAGGGTAACGCCTTTGGCTTCGACGTTTTTACGTTCGATCTGCCGCCAAAGGTCTTCGGCGAGGTGCGGCAAATGGCTTGAAGCCTGCGCCAAAGACAAATCTTCGGGCAAGGTGATTTCGGTTGAGATTTGCAGCCGTTCGCGTTCGGCTTTGACCGGCCGCTCGTCGATACCGCGTGCCAAATCGTAAAGGCGGTAGCCGTAGCGGCCGAAATGGTTTAAAAGTTCGCCGCGCTCAAAACGGCGTAAATCGCCGGCGGTCTGCATACCGAGGGCATTCATCTTTTTCAGCGTGACTTTGCCGACACCGGGAATCTTACCCAACGGCAAGCTCTCCAAAAATGCCATGATTTTTTGCGGCGGCAGCACAAATTGCCCATTCGGCTTGCGCCAGTCGGAAGCGATTTTTGCCAAAAACTTATTGGGCGCGATGCCTGCGGAGGCTGTCAAACCGGTTTCTTCAAAAATTTCGGTACGAATACGTTTGGCTACCTCGCTGGCGTACGGGATATTTTCAAAATTTCGGGTAACATCCAAATAGGCTTCATCCAAAGACAAAGGCTCGATCAAATCGGTATAACGCCGAAACACGGCATGAATCTGCGCCGAAACTTGGCGGTACAAATCAAAATGCGGCGGCACAAACACCGCCTGCGGACACAGCCTTTTCGCTGTCGCCACCGACATGGCTGAGTGCAAACCGAATTTGCGTGCTTCATAAGAAGCGGCACAAATGACCGACCGCGTACCGTCCCACGCCACAACGACGGGCAGCCCTTTCAGGTGCGGCTGCTCGCGCAGTTCTACCGAAGCGTAGAATGCGTCCATATCGATATGGATGATTTTGCGTTGGGACATGGGAAAAGGTAGATAAGGAAAAGGCTTATTGTAACAAAAGGCCGTCTGAAATTTCAGACGGCCTCCATGTTCACACCTTATTTTTTACCGGAAAGCTGATCAAACAATCCGCCGTCGGCAAAGAATTTTTTCATGATGTCCGACCAAGCGCCGAACTTCTCATTCGGATTAAAGGTTTCAATATCGGGGAAATCGGCTTTGTGTTTGGCCAACACTTCGGCATTGCGCGGACGCAGATAAAGATTGGCGGCCAATTCTTGAGCCGGTTTGCTCCAGAGGTTTTTCAAGTAAGCTTCGGCAGCGGCGCGCGTGCCTTTTTTATCGACTACGCTGTCCACGACGGCAACCGGTGCTTCGGAAAGAATGGTGTAGCTTGGGTAGACAATTTCAAACTGGTCTTGGGTCAGTTTTTTGCTGACGTAGTTGGCCTCATTTTCAAAGGTAACCAAGACATCGCCGATATTGCGTTGGCTGAATGTCGTCGTTGCCGCGCGGCCGCCGTTTTCAAACACAGGCGTATTTTTCAGCAATGCGGCCACAAAATCTT
>CAUSHT010000195.1:0-2863 GCA_963531275.1 uncultured Neisseria sp. | reverse complement strand
AGGCCGTCTGAAACCTTATTCTTATCGGAACAATCCCCAGAAGGTCATGCCGAGCAGTACCAATACGCCGAATACCATAGCGGCGGCGTAGGTGTAGATAAAGCCGGTTTGGGCTTTACGCACTTGCGCGGCAATCGCGCCGACCAGTTTGGCGGAGCCATTGACAATACCGTTGTCGATAATGGCAGTATCGCCGACTTTCCAGAAGAAGGTACCCAATGCGCGTGTGCCTTTGGCGAAAACGTTGAAATACAGGGCGTCAAGGTAGTATTTGTTTTCAAACAAAACGTAAATCGGACGGAACGCCTGTGCAATTTTCGCAGGCAGGTGCGGCAGTTTGACGTACAGGAGCCATGCGCTCAAGACACCTGCGATAGCAAGGTAGAGTACAGGCGAATGCAGGCTGTGCGACACCATCGCCAATGCACCGTGGAACTCTTCCTTCATGATGTGCATGGTCGGATGCGCGTCGGCGTTGACGAAAATCACGTCTTTGAAGAAATCGCCGTAGAGCATGGGTTCGATGGCGATGTAGCCGATGATGACGGACGGAATCGCAAGCAGAATCAGCGGCAGGGTAACGACCAGCGGGCTTTCGTGCGGATTGTCGTTTTTGCCCAAGCCGTGATGCTCTTCACCATGATGATCGTCATGATGTTCAGGCAGGCTGCGCCATTTCTCTTCGCCGTGGAACACCATGAAGTATTGGCGGAACGCGTAGAACGCGGTAACGAACACACTGGCGAGGACGGCAAAATAGGCAAAGCCACTGCCTGGCAGGGTGCTGTATTTCGCCGCTTCGATAATCGAATCTTTGGAATAGAAGCCGGAGAAGAACGGTGTACCAATCAGCGACAAGTTACCGATCAGCATGGTCAGCCAAGTAATCGGCATGTATTTTTTCAGGTTGCCCATGTGGCGCATGTCTTGGTCGTGGTGCATACCGATAATCGCGCTACCTGCGGCCAAGAACAACAAGGCTTTAAAGAAAGCGTGGGTCATGACGTGGAACATCGCCACGGAATAGGCAGACGCGCCCAGAGCCACGGTCATGTAGCCCAGTTGCGACAAGGTGGAATACGCAACCACACGTTTGATGTCGTTTTGAATCACACCCAAGAAACCCATAAACAGGGCAGTAATCGCACCAATTACCATGATGACAGACAGCGCAGTGCTGCTCATCTCATAAATCGGCGACATACGCGATACCATGAACAGACCGGCGGTAACCATGGTTGCGGCGTGAATCAATGCAGAAATCGGTGTCGGGCCTTCCATCGAATCAGGCAACCAAACGTGCAGCGGGAACTGCGCCGATTTACCCATCGCACCCACAAACAATAGCAAACAGGTTACAGTAATCAAAGACCATTCCACACCGGGGAACAGTTGGATGGTGGCCGTCTGAACATTAGGCAGATAAGCGAATACATCTTGATAGCGCAGGCTGCCGCCGAAATAGGCAAGCACCAAGCCGATACCGAGCAAAAAGCCGAAGTCGCCGACACGGTTGATCAAAAAGGCTTTCAGGTTGGCAAATGTTGCGCTCGGACGTTTGAAATAGAAACCGATCAAAAGGTACGACACCAAACCCACAGCCTCCCAGCCGAAGAAGAGCTGGATGAAGTTGTTGCTCATAATCAGCATCAACATGCTGAAAGTAAACAAAGAAATATAGCTGAAGAAGCGTTGGTAGCCGACTTTTTCGTCGTGCATATAACCGATGGTGTAGATATGCACCATCAACGACACGCCGGTGACCACGACCATCATCATCGCCGTCATCGTATCGACCAAGAAGCCGACGGAGAAATCCAAACCGCCCATTGTCAGCCAGGTATAGACATTCTCGTCAAACTTGGCGCGGCTGCCGTTAATAAAGCCCCACAGCACATAAGCCGACAGCAAGGCGGACACCGCCACACCGAGTATTGTTACGGTATGCGCACCGGCACGTCCGATTTTGTTACCGAACAAACCTGCAATCAGCGAGCCTGCCAAAGGCACAAGGGCAATTACCAAATATAAAGTCATGTCGTTCATGATTACCCTTTCAACTCATCCAAATCGGCAACGTTGATTGTTTTTCTGTTACGGTACACCAGCACCATAATCGCCAAACCGATGGCGGATTCAGCAGCGGCAACGGTCAGTACGAAGAATACGAAAATCTGTCCGGCAGTATCGCCCAAATATTGGGAGAAAGCGATAAAGTTGAAGTTCACCGCCAAGAGCATCAGCTCGATGGACATCAGCAATACCAGCACGTTTTTGCGGTTCATAAAGATACCCATTGCGCTGATACCGAACAGGAGCGCACCCAATACCAGATAATGCGTCAAGGTAATCATGCTTTGCCCTCCCCTTCCGGCTTGAGGCCGTCTGAAACTTCGCTCTCTTCGGCAGATTCGACTTGCAGTTTGACCGCTTCCATTTTCACCAGACGCATACGGCCTTGGTCGGCACGTACTTTAACTTGGTCGGCAGGATCCATACGTTTCGGATTGAAAGTTTTGCGGTGAACCAGTGCAATCGCGGCTACCATACCCAACAGCAGCAATACCGCCGCCAACTCAAACGGCAACAGGTAGTCAGTATAAATACGGCTGCCCAAATCGCGGATATTGTTGTAATCGGCCGGAATGTCTTTCATCAGACCAAATGTGGCCAGGTCGGTTTTCGGGTTGACCAAAATCAGGATCAGGGCAACCGCCAACAATGTGCCGACCACACCGGCAACCGGCGCATGACGCCAGAAACCGGCGCGCATGGCTTCGATGTCGATATTCAACATCATCACGACGAACAGGAACAACACCATCACGGCGCCGACGTAAACCACCACCAGCGTCACGCCCAA
>CAUSHT010000194.1:0-2872 GCA_963531275.1 uncultured Neisseria sp. | reverse complement strand
AAATACTTAGCTGATATTTTTTGATGAGGATAAAGTATGGTCGGCCTTGTTTGCATATGTGGATAAAAATTTTCTGCCGCTTTGTTCTGTGGATAAATTTTCGCCTGTGCACAATCTTAGCTTTTTTTATACTTCTCCAATCGGAACTGATTGAGTAGGGAAATAGTCAAAAGGTTTTTTATTTCTGAATATTTTCATATTTCCTCTTGTTCAAGTTGGGAAAAGGCCGTCTGAAAATATTTAAATTAATGGAGTGAATATGAAATTTTCCTTTAGTATTAAATTGTTATCTGTTTTGGTATTGGCTGCTTGTGCGCAACAGCCGGCTCTGAAACCTCAAGTTGCCCTGCCCTCCGTATCTGTGGATAACCATGCGCCGGAACAAGGGACGGGGCTGACTGAGCAGAAGTTAATCCGCGCCAAACATTATATGGCGGCGTCTGCCAATCCGTTGGCAACCGAGGCGGGATACGAGGTTTTGAAACGCGGCGGCAGCGCGATAGATGCGATGATCGCCATGCAGACGACCTTAGGTCTGACCGAACCGCAGTCTTCCGGTTTGGGCGGCGGCGCGTTTTTGGTGTATTGGGACAATAAGGCGAAAAAACTGACGACGTTTGATGCCCGCGAAACGGCGCCGAAAGCGGCAACGCCGGCGCTTTTCTTGGATGAAAACGGCAAGCCGATGGGCTTTATGAATGCGGTGGTCGGCGGCCGTTCGGTCGGTGTGCCGGGGATTCCGAAGCTGCTGGAAGATGTCCACAAGCGTTACGGCAAATTGCCGTGGGCAAGCCTGTTTGACAAACCGATTGCTTTGGCGGAACAAGGCTTTACCGTTTCACCGCGTATGGCGAAATCCATCGAGCAGAATTTGGAGCCTTTGAAACGCTATCCGCAAACCGCCGCCTATTTCCTGCCCGACGGCAAGCCTTTGGCAGCGGGAACGGTGTTGAAAAACCCTGAATTTGCCCGCTCCGTACGCCTGTTGGCGGAAAAAGGCAGTACGCCGTTTTATCAGGGGGCGCAGGCGCAGAATATTGTCCGTGCCGTTACAGGTGCTGTGGATAATCCCGGCAAAATCAGCATGGCGGATTTGAAAAACTACCGCGTTATCGAGCGCGAACCGGTTTGCGCGCCGTATCGTGAATACGAAGTCTGCGGCATGGGCGCGCCAAGTTCGGGCGCGATTGCTTTGGGTGAGATTTTGGGCGTATTGCAGAATCAGGATATGAAGGCGTTGGGTGCGGAAAATATCCACAGTTGGCGCTGGATAGGCGATGCGTCGCGGATTGCTTTTGCCGACCGCGATTATTATGTCGGTGATCCCAAGTTCGTGAACGTCCCGACTCGCGCCCTGATTTCTCAGGCTTATTTGAAACCGCGCGCCGAAGAAATCCGCAAAGCTGAAAAGGCATTGGAAAATATTCAGGTAGGCCAGTTCGGCAAGGCATACGCGCAGGGTATGGCGGTCGAGCTGCCATCCACCAGTCATTTGGTGGTTGTGGATAAAGACGGCAACGTCGTGTCGATGACGACTTCGATTGAAAACGCGTTCGGTTCGGGACTGATGGCAAACGGCTATCTGCTCAACAATGAATTGACCGATTTTGCTTTCAACCCTGTCGGCGCGGACGGTAAAACGGTGGCCAACAGCGTGGCTGGCGGCAAGCGGCCGCGTTCTTCGATGGCGCCGACCATTGTGATGAAAGACGGCGAGCCTTATCTGGCGGTCGGTTCGCCGGGCGGAAGCCGCATTATCGGTTTCGTCGCCAAAACGCTGGTGGCGCATATCGATTGGGGCATGGACATTCAGACGGCAATCTCCCTACCGAATATGCTCAACCGCGGCAGCCAATATGAAATCGAGAAAAAAACCGCAGCGTCGGACAAAGCGCCAGCATTGGAAAAACTGGGCTACAAAGTCCAAATCCGCGATTTGAATTCCGGCGTACAAGGCATTGTGATCGGCAAAGACGGTTTGCTTGGTGGCGCCGACCCGCGTCGCGAAGGTAAAGTTATGGGCGATTAATATTGTCGGTTTGACATGAAAAAGGCCGTCTGAAACCAAGTTCAGACGGCCTTTTTAGTTTGGGAAAATATATGGATAAGATGTGTATAAGAATAACGTTAAATTTTAATATTTTTATTTTTCAATAAGATAAAAAGAATAAGTTTGTGGATAATTAATTGTGGAAAATGACATGATTTAGGCCGTCTGAACCTTTCAGACGGTCTTCTCATTGGACTGCTTTATCTATTTTTTATCAGGCTGCCGGCAGCTCGTGAAAAGCGGTGGGCAATTCTTCGTCATCGGCAAACTCAACCCATTCGTAAGCCGTTTCGTCTGCCAAAACGGCACGCAACAGCGCATTATTGATGGCATGACCTGATTTGTAACCTTCAAATGCGCCGATAATCGGATGGCCGACAATGTACAAATCGCCGATGGCATCCAGGATTTTGTGGCGGACAAATTCATCGGGATAGCGCAAACCTTCCGGATTCAAAACGTCCATGTCGTCAATCACGATAGCGTTGTTCAAATTGCCGCCCAGTCCGAGATTATGGGCACGCATCATTTCCACTTCGTGCATAAAGCCGAAGGTACGGGCGCGGGCAATTTCATCGATATAGGATTTTCCTGCAAAATCAATCTCAAAAGTAGGTGCGCTGCGATTGAATACAGGATGGTCGAATTCGATGGTTAAAGTAACTTTAAAGCCGTCGTAAGGCGTAAAGCGCACCCATTTGCCGGTTTCTTTGATTTCAATGGGTTTGAGGATTTTTAAAAAACGTTTTTGGGCTTTTTGATCGACAACGCCTGCATCTTGTAAAAGGTAAATAAACGGCAGGCTGGAGCCGTCCATAATCG
>CAUSHT010000193.1:0-2892 GCA_963531275.1 uncultured Neisseria sp. | reverse complement strand
CCGTGTAAGTCGTAGAGTTCTTCGGCGATGCGTTGGGTATCTGTCCATTTCATGAGGTGTTCCTTTATTGGGTTTCGATTATTGCCAATTATTTTAATCAAGAAGAAGTCGGACTGCCAGATTGTTTTACGGAAGATAGGTAGATAAATGATGGCGCTATTTTTTAACAAAATAGCATAGTTGCGTTAAAATACGGCAAGACACTTAAAACTCACGGCAATCTGCCGTTTTATACTTTCTATTCCGTTTTGAATGATTTGGTTTCCATGCAAAATTTACATTTCGCTATGCAACCAAATTTTTTGGAACGGCTCTTAAGACAATCCATCGCTTAAAAATAAAAGGAAAAAAGATGAATAACGCACTCAACGCCAAGCTGTCCAAGCTGATTTACGCGCTCGCTTCCGATGATCCGGAGTATCTGCCCAAAGCAGGCGCATTCGACCGTTTGCTGTTGTTGGTTCGCGAATTTTATCGGATGCTGGACGAAACAGAGGGTTTGAAACAGCTGGTGTTCCGTCTGTATTACGGCAAACACTATGGCTTGATTAAACTGGATGCTGCTTCACCCAATGACGATGCAGGCGCATTGAGGTTGAAACGTTGGATGGTTTATTCGCGTATCGCCGAGCGTATCGAAAATTGCGGCAAGCATTTGTCGGTCGTGCTTGAAGATGCAGTGTTGGAAAATGGCGCGGACAAATCGCGTTATATAGATGAAGCCAATGCCATTATCGAGCGTTTCGGTTTGGTAAGGGATGAGGCAGCACTTTCGGCGATTGAGGCAGAGGAAGCTTTGAAGGCTGAGGCTGAACTGCCGACAGTCAACAAATCTCAGCGCGCTACTTCTCGTTATAACGGCAATATGCATCAAATCAGAATGCAAGAAAAAATTGAAAATTACTCCGCTACGCAGAAAGTGGCTTCCATGCAAATTTCGCGTATGCGTTTTATTTTTCCTCATATCAAATAGGTTGCCGCATAAGCAATAGGCCGTCTGAAAACCATGAATTTGTGGTTTCAGACGGCCTTTTCATTCAATCTTGTTTTAGTGGTCTTCACGTGCATGGTTGATCGTATATTTGGGAATTTCTACGACCAAATCTTCATCGGCAACAACTGCCTGACAGCTTAAGCGTGAATCGGCTTCCAAACCCCATGCCTGGTCGAGCAGGTCTTCTTCCAGTTCACTCGGCTCTTCCAAGCTGTCAAAACCTTTGCGGATAATCACGTGGCAGGTTGTGCAGGCACAGGATTTTTCACAGGCGTGATCGACTTCGATATCGTGGTCGAGCAATACGTCAAGGACGGTTTGACCTTCCGGTGCGTCTTCGATAACCGCGCCTTCGGGGCATAATGTCGCGTGTGGGAGTACGGTAATTTTTGGCATTTTTATTGTCTCGGTTGTTTAAGAGTGGTTGTGGTTAAAGTGGTTTCAGACGGCCTTGGGTATTCAATATTCAGGCCGTCTGAAAAATGGGTTTATAACATGATGCCTTTACTTTTTAAATTTTCCAGACATTCGTCCAAGTAAGCATCATCATGTTCGGCATAAATCGGCGAAGTAGCTGCTTCAGCCGCGTGCGAATGGTATGGGGCAACGGCTTTACCGCGATATAGCGGGTCTTTCCATAAGGCATCGGGTTTGTAACCGCGCTTTTCCATCTCTTCCATAATCAAGGAATGGTAAAGATAGAGTTTGTAGGGAGAATGGGTAAAAACGTAATTAACCGTCGCATGCGGCCTGCCCCAGCCCGCTCCGCGTAAAGCAGCGCATTCGCGGTGTTGCCCCAAAAGCTGGGCACGGGGGAGTAGGGGGATAAGGGTTTGGTGCCAGAGTCGCATAGAAGTAATCAGGTCGTTTGGGATATTAGATTTTCAGACGGCCTCTTTATACAAGGCCGTCTGAAACCATTTGCCGTCAAATATTATCAACGCTTTGCCCTGTCAACGCGCGTTGGATGTTGCGGTTCATGCGTTTGGCGGCGAAGTTGTCGGTGCTGTGGCTGAGTTTGGCGACAGCGGCACGGATGTCTTCGGCTTTACCATCTTTTAGACGGCCTTGTAAAGCAGCGATGTCTTGCTGAATCTGTTGCAATTCTTCGGCATCCAGCAAATCGCTATCCAACTCAAGGGCGGCGTTGACGGCATCGGTCAGGCTTTCGGCTTCGACTACGGCTTCGGCGCGTGCGCGTGCAGCCATGTCTTCGGCAGCGTTGCTCATGCTGTCTTTGAGCATTTGGGTGATGGTGCTGTCGTCTAAGCCGTAGGAAGGTTTGACTTCGATTTGCGCCTGTACGCCGGTGCTTTGTTCTTGTGCGGAAACAGACAGCAAACCGTCGGCGTCAACTTGGAAGGTAACGCGGATACGCGCTGCACCTGCTGCCATCGGCGGAATGCCGCGCAGGGTAAATTTGGCCAGGCTGCGGCAGTCGGAAACGAGTTCGCGCTCGCCTTGTACGACGTGTATCGTCATGGCAGTCTGACCGTCTTTGAAAGTGGTGAAGTCCTGCGCGCGCGCGGTAGGAATGGTGGAGTTGCGCGGGATGATTTTTTCGGCAAGGCCGCCGTAGGTCTCCAGGCCGAGTGATAAAGGTGTAACGTCCAGCAGCAGCCATTCGCCGTCGGTTTTGTTACCGGCAAGGACATTTGCCTGTATGGCGGCACCGAGTGCAACCACTTCGTCTGGATTGAGGTTGTTCAACGGAGTTTGTCCAAAGAATGTGGCGACCGCTTGTTGAACATGCAACATGCGGGTCGAACCGCCGACCATAATCACGCCTTTAATGTCGGCTTTGGTCACGCCTGCGTCTTTCAGTGCTTGTTTGACCGGCTCTATGGTTTTTTGTACCAGATTTTGGGTCAGATTGTGAAACTCTTGGCGGGTAATGA
>CAUSHT010000192.1:0-2904 GCA_963531275.1 uncultured Neisseria sp. | reverse complement strand
TTTTTTCTGCTCAAAGTATTATAAGTGGAAAAATATTTTTTTCAGTTAAATGTACGCAAGAGCAATACAGATATATAGAAAAGTATCTTAAGAAATAAAACGGCAAAAAGACAATTAAATCCTGTACAAATATAGAATTTGTAATAATCTGAAGTTTACAACATACATTTTTTTACAAAATCACAGGTAGCATGAGCGTACATGCGCATATCTATGTTTTCTTCAATACAAGATTTTCCTTTTACAGGGTTCTCTTGAATTTGATGGAACAGGTAAAGATCCTAGTTTGGAGAATTGATACTAGCAAGCCGTAGCCCGCACAAAACCTTCAGTCCGTAGGGTGTGCGCGGAACGCACGCATGCGGTTTCCACTTTTCAGACGGCCTCACTATCTTCTTTGAGGTCGTCTGAACCATTTGTTCTTTAACAATCTCATTAACAGTTAACATAAAGGTCGAGACCTTTGCAAAATTCCTTTTCCCCAGATAGCCGAAATCCAAACACAGGTTTTCGGCTGTTTTTGTTTCAAATATCCACTGATTCTACTCAAATACCCCCTTAATCCCCCTTGGATACCTGATTAATCAGGCATCCGGCCGCCTTTTAGGCAGCAACAGGCGCACTTAGCCTGTTGGCGGCTTTCAAAAGGTTCAAACACATCGCCTTCAGATGGCTTTGTGCACTCACTTTGAGCAGACCAAAATAGGCTGCCCGCGCATAGCGGAATTTACGGTGTAACGTACCGAAGCTTTGTTCGACCACATAACGGGTCTTCGACAAATATCGGTTACGCTTCGTTTGAGCTTCCGCCAGCGGACGGTTGCGGCAGGCTTTTCGCATTATGAGGGGAAAATTAGATGGAAATTATTGGTGTGGGTAAGGGTGGGAAGGGTTTACCTGTTGAGGCCGTCTGAAAAGTGCAGGCTGCTTTTTGGGTTTTCAGACGACCTCAAAAGCCGCCTGTACTCAGTATTTTGGATTGACTAACGCGAGCTATCTGCCAAATACTTTCCGCCAGGCATTCGGATTGATTTTAAACTTGGCTTTGAACTGCAAACGTAGGTTTGCCGCGCTGCCGAAGCCGCTTTGTTCGGCAATGCGTTCTATCGGCAAATCCGTATTTTCCAACAAATCCTGCGCCTGCCATAGCCGCTCTGTGGTGAACCATTCACCGAAATTCATGCCTGTAGCTTGAGAAAAATGGCGGATAAAGGTACGACGGGAAACGGCTAATTTTTTTGCCAAATCGTCCAAGCGGTATGGGGTAGCAAGGTTTTGGCGCAGTTCGTCCAATAAGTGATTGATTTTGTCATCGGCGGTACGACGTTCAACAGGTCGGTGGATAAACTGTGCCTGCCCACCTTCGCGGTGTGGTGCCGCAACCAAGGTACGGGCAAGGTCGTTGGCAACGGTTGCACCGTGGATTTTACGGATGAGGTAAAGGCAGCAATCCAGCCCGCCCGCCGCCCCTGCCGAGGTTAAAAAGTTGCCGTCTTCCGCATATAGGCGGTTGGTATCCAGATGAATTTTAGGGAAACGGCGGACAAAGTCGTCTTCGGCAAGCCAGTGGGTGGCGGCGGTTCTGCCGTCTAAAAGTCCTGTGTAGGCAAGGGCGTAAGTGCCGTAACATAGGGCGGTGATATGCGCACCACGTTGTACTGCTTTCTGTAAATGTGCGCTCAACTCGGGTGTCGGGGCTTCTTCAATATTGCGCCAGCCTGCGATGACGATGATGTCGGCTTCTTCCGTCAAACCCAAGCCGCCGTGTACGGGAATGCTTGCGCCCAGTGCCGTGATGACATCTTTGCTATCATCGGAACAGATTTTCAGGTCAAAGAGCGGATGGTTCCGATAGGTCGTCTGAAAAACAGAAAAGGGAATGTTGAAGACAAAATCATTCATGCCCGATTGAGCATATAGCACGATTTTGGGGGCAGTTTGATTTTGGCGAAACTCGTTACGCTCGTTTTCAGACGACATTTTGGCACTATCCTTGCGTTTGTTGGCAATATTGCCTATTTTAGCCGATGCACCTGCTGCTTAAAATACGCTCCATGATTTTTTAAGGAGCAACATCATGAAATTCAAGCAATTTATTCTTGCCACTGTTTTGGGCGCGACAGCCTTTTCCGCTTGGGCAGACGATTCATACCAACATATCCGTAACGCTACCGCCAAGATCGAATACGCAGGACAGACGTTTTTGGTTGACCCGTTTTTCGCACCCAAGCACTCCATGAACGGTTTTGCCGGCACGTTCAACAGCCAAGCCAAAATGCCGCTGGTCGGGCTGCCGATGAGCGTGAATAAAATTTTGGACGGTGTGGATGCAGTGATTGTTACCCATACTCACGAAGACCATTGGGACGAAACCGCCGCACGTTCCATTCCGAAAAACCTGCCCGTATATGTGCAGCACCAAGCCGACGCGGCAAAAATCCGCAGCCAAGGCTTTACTGATGTACGCGTGTTGAACGGCAGCGCTGTCTTCAACGGCGTAACCATCAGCAAAACCGGCGGCGTACACGGTACAGAAGCCATGTATGCCAACCCGCAGCTGGCCGAAATCTTAGGTGATGCAATGGGTGTGGTATTCCAAAGCAGCGGACATAAAACCGCTTATATTATGGGTGATACTGTGTGGACGGCAGATGTAAACAAAGCATTGAACCGCTACAAACCCGATTATCTGATTATGAACACGGGCTACGCGCTAATTTCAGGCATTTCAGACGGCATTATTATGGGGACGGCTGATGTATTAAAAGCCAGCCAAGTCATGCCTAAAGCCAAAATCATCACCGTACACATGGATACCGTGAATCATACCGCCGTCAGCCGCGCCGATATGCGTAAATTTATACGCGGTCAAGGCATTGAAAGCCGTGTGAACGTTCCGGAAGA
>CAUSHT010000191.1:0-2935 GCA_963531275.1 uncultured Neisseria sp. | reverse complement strand
GGATTGTCCGCCAGCGGATAGCGGATGTGCCACATAGAGCCTTGTTCTTCCACGCTTTCCACTTCCAAATCAGACACTGCAGTACCCAATACCGGATCCCAGTTCACCAAGCGTTTGCCGCGGTAAATCAAGCCTTGCTCAAACAGGCGCACAAACACTTCGGTCACGGTTTCAGCACGCACGTCGTCCATCGTGAAATACTCGCGCGTCCAGTCGGCAGAGCAGCCCACGCGGCGCATTTGTTGCGTAATCGTACCGCCGGAAACTTCTTTCCATTCCCACACTTTTTCCAAGAATTTTTCGCGGCCCAAATCATGACGGGACACGTTTTGCGCGGCAAGCTGACGCTCGACCACGATTTGCGTGGCGATGCCCGCGTGGTCGGTGCCGGGAATCCAGGCGGTGTTGCAGCCTTTCATGCGGTAGTAGCGGGTCAGTCCGTCCATGATGGTTTGGTTGAAGGCATGACCCATGTGCAGCGTGCCGGTTACATTGGGCGGCGGCAGTTGGATGGAAAAAGACGGTTTCGTCAAATCCATATCAGGCTGGAAATAGCCCTGCTCTTCCCAGTTTTGATAATGTTTGGATTCGATTTCGGCTGGATTGTATTTGTCTAACATGATGGAACTTTGTGGAATTAAGGTTATTTTTGATGTGCGGATTATAACGCAAAAAGGCCGTCTGAATCATTTCAGACGGCCTTTAGCATACGGGTTTTAAAAATGGAACAATACCAAGCTAACGGCGATTACCGCCATGCCCGTTGTCAGGCCGTAAACGGTTTCGTGGCCGTCTGAATAGCGTTTGGCGGCCGGCAGCAGCTCGTCCAACGCCAAAAAAACCATCACGCCGGCTATCACGCCGAATACCGAACCAAACACGGCAGGCGATAAAAACGGCTGTAAAATCAAATAGCCCAAAGCCGCACCCAAAGGCTCGGCCAGGCCGGATAGCAGGCACGCCCATACCGTTTTCTTACGGCTTCGGGTGGCAAAATAAACCGGCGCGGCGATGGAAATGCCCTCCGGAATATTATGGATGGCAATCGCCAAGGCCAAAGGCATCCCGACTGCCGGATTTTCCAAGGTGGCAAAAAACGTCGCCAAGCCTTCGGGGAAATTGTGCGCAGTAATCGCAAACGCCGCCATCATGCCGACTCGCGCGATATGGCGGCGTTTGCTTTCTTGAAACGACGGGTCTTGCGCGTCTAAGGTTTCATGCGGGTTCGGCACCAGGCGATCAATCAGCGCAATGCCGCCCATACCGGCCAAAAATGCCATGGTCGCCGCCGCAAACGCGTGGTCCTTATCATAAATTTCAGCGAACGCCTCGCTGGATTTACTGAAAATCTCCGTCAGGGAAACATACACCATCGCACCGCCGGCAAATGCCAAACCAAACGACAACACACGCGGATTGGGCGTTTTGGAAAACATTACCAAGCCGCTGCCTAATACGGTAAACAAACCGGCTGCCAATGTGATGGAAAAGGCAACGGCCAAATTGGACATCGAAAAATCGGGCATGAGAAAACCTGCGCTCAAAGCTGGGACAGGTTCAGACTAACACTTTTTAATGCGTATGATAATAGTTATTATTTATTTTATTGATTGGATACACAGATTTTGAAACAAAAGGCCGTCTGAAAATAATTTTCAGACGGCCTTTACATTTGAAATGCCATTAAATCTTATTACTTTCCAGCTTAAGCCTGATAGCGAGACAGGCTCAAGTCATCGCTTCGGATCTCTGTGTCTTTGCCGCTCACGATATCGGCGGTTAATTTTGCCGAACCCAGCGACATGGTCCAGCCCAAAGTGCCGTGGCCGGTATTTAGGAATAAGTTTTCAAAGCGGGTGCGCCCGATTAACGGCGTGCTGTCGGGCGTCATCGGTCTGAGACCGCTCCAGAACAATGCCTGACTCAAATCGCCGCCTTCTGGGAACAAGTCGTTGACGACCAAAGCCAAGGTTTCGCGGCGTTTTTCGGGCAGTTTGATTTCGTAGCCCGACAATTCCGCCATGCCGCCGACGCGGATTCTGTTGTCAAAGCGCGTGATGGCGACTTTGTAGCTTTCATCGAGAACGGTGGACACCGGTGCGCCGTCTGAATTTGTGACGGGCAAGGTCAAGGAATAGCCTTTGACGGGATAAATCGGCAGATTGAGATCCAACTGCGCCAAAACCGTCCTGCTGAAGCAGCCGAGCGCGCAGACAACGGCATCTGCTTCAAACCGCCCTTTGTCGGTTTCAACGGCTTTGATGCGCAGTCCGTTGTGGTCGATGCGGCCGAGGGTTTGGTTGAAATGAAACTGTACGCCCTTTTCCTGACACAATTTATACAGATTTTCGGTAAACAGATGGCAGTCGCCGGTCGCGTCTGCAGGCAGGTGCAGGCCGCCGGCAATTTTGGCGGTAACGCGTGCAAGCGCAGGCTCGAATTCTGCGCATTCTTCGGGTTTCAGACGGCGGTACGGCACGCCGTAACGTTCCAAAACGGCAATGTCTTGTTCTGCCGCTTCAACTTCTTTAGCCTGACGGAAAATCTGCAACGTCCCTTTTTTGCGTCCTTCAAAATTCATGCCGGTTTGCGCTTCAAAACGGCGGAACATTTCACGGCTGTATTCGGAAATCCTGACCATGCGCTCTTTATTGATTTGATAGCGCGCTGCCGTGCAGTTTTGCAGCATTTGCCACAGCCATTCGATTTGATACAGGCTGCCATCGGGGCGAAACAGCAAAGGCGGATGGCTTTTAAACAGCCATTTCAGCGCTTTGGTCGGGATACCGGGTGCAGCCCAAGGCGTGGTATAGCCGTAAGAGAGCTGACCTGCGTTGGCAAAACTGGTTTCCATCGCCACGCCCTCGGCGCGGTCGATGACCGTTACTTCATGTCCTGCCTCTGCCAGATACCACGCGGAAGATACGCCGGCAAC
>CAUSHT010000190.1:0-2941 GCA_963531275.1 uncultured Neisseria sp. | reverse complement strand
AGGTTTAAACCAAAAGGCCGTCTGAAACTTTTAATGTTTCAGACGGCCTTTTATTTTTGATGTTTATGATTGTTTTCTTAATTGCGGATGGTTTTCCAATGTATCAATGATGATTTCAATCATGCGGGGGGCAGTTTGCGCCAAATCGAAGCCTTGACCGGAAGAAAGCCAGCGCCAAATCAAGCCGTCTAATGAAGACTTGATGAAGATGACCGCCATGTCGGTATCCAAATTATCCGCCAACGCTTTTTGTTGTACTGCATCAGTCAGGACGGCAATGATTTTTTCACGCCATAGTGATTGGTGTTTTTTAGCGATGGCAATGACCGCCTCGTTTTGCTCGGTGTGTTCGCATTTTAAAAACAAAATGCTGTGGAATTTGTAGTGAAGCTCGTTATGTTGCAGTCGCTCGAAAAAACGGGTTAGGGTCAGGCGGAAGCTTGGCCAAGCCTGTTCGTTATTGTTGTTCGAGTCTTCTTTCATGCAGCTTTCGATGTCGTCGCAAATCCGTTGGAACAAGGCGTCAAACAAATCTTCTTTGTTTTTGAAATGCCAATACAGCGCGCCGCGCGTTACGCCTGCGGCTTGGGCGATTTCGTTGAGCGAAGTGCGGGCAATGCCTTTCTGATAAAACGTATCTAATGCGGCAAGCATGAGATATTCTTTGGTTTTTAAGGCTTCGGTTTTGGTTCTTCTCATGGTTTTTTTGTAGGAAATGTAAATTTATGGTTCGGATTATAAAAAATTACTTATGAACATGCAAGAATGTATGTATAATTCAATTTAGTACTTGATAGTGTTTCTCAACACTATATAATATAATCAGCCTGTTTTTTATAAAAACAGGCAATTTCCGTTTGTGAAATATGAGATTAAAGTAATCAATTTTTAATCAGTCAAACCTTTATTTATCATAGAGATAGGAAAATTATGGCTCTTTATGCTTCTAAAATGATGCGTGTCGCGGCAATCGCAGCAGCTACTGCGTTGGCACTTTCCGCTTGCGGCAAAGGCGATGAAAAAGCAGCCGGTCAACAGGCGCAAGGCAGTCAGCAACAGCAAAAACAACCTGCGCCTGAAGTCCGCGTGGTCACTGTGCATCCGGAAACTGTCGCATTGACAACCGAGTTGCCGGGCCGTCTGGAATCATTGCGTACTGCCGAAGTTCGCGCCCAAGTCGGTGGTATTTTGCAAAAACGACTGTTCCAAGAGGGCAGCTATGTGCAAGCCGGTCAGCCTTTGTACCAAATCGACAGCTCGACTTATGAAGCAAACTTAGAAAGCGCACACGCCCAGTTGGCGAGTGCG
Organism: uncultured Neisseria sp.; assembly: GCA_963531275.1. Lineage (GTDB taxonomy): Bacteria > Pseudomonadota > Gammaproteobacteria > Burkholderiales > Neisseriaceae > Neisseria. The sequence continues at coordinate 1,633 of CAUSHT010000190.1, read as the reverse complement.
CAAGCTACTTTGGCTAAAGCGAATGCCGACTTAGCCCGCTACAAACCGCTGGTTGCCGCCGATGCCATCAGCCAACAAGAATATGATGCGGCCGTAACGGCCAAGCGTTCAGCAGAGGCAGGCGTCAAATCCGCTCAAGCAGCCATCAAATCTGCCGGTATCAGCCTGAACCGCTCCCGCATTACTGCGCCGATTTCCGGCTTTATCGGTCAATCTAAAGTTTCTGAAGGTACGCTGCTGAATTCCGGCGATACCACTGTTTTAGCCACCATCCAACAAACCAATCCGATGTATGTCAATGTTACCCAGTCTGCGAGTGAGGTCATGAAACTGCGTCAACAGGTTGCCGAAGGCAAATTGTTGGCGGCAAACGGCGCGATTGCGGTGGATATCAAATTTGATGACGGTACGGTTTACCCTGAAAAAGGCCGTCTGCTGTTTGCAGATCCGACTGTCAACGAAACGACCGGTCAAATTACCTTGCGCGCCGCCATTCCTAACGACAGAAATATCTTGATGCCGGGCTTGTATGTGCGCGTATTGATGGAACAAGTGGCAGTGGATAATGCATTTGTAGTGCCGCAGCAAGCAGTTACCCGTGGTTCGCAAGATACGGTGATGGTGGTGAATGACAAGAGCGAAATGGAAGCGCGTGTCGTGACCGTAGCCCAACAGCAAGGTAGCAATTGGGTTATTACAGACGGCCTGAAAGACGGCGACAAAGTGATTGTTGAAGGCATCAGCATTGCCGCTATGTCGGGTGCTAAAAAGGTAACGCCGAAAGAATGGACGCCGCCTGCAAGCGCTGCGGCAGCAACACCGGCAGTTTCAGACGGCCAAGCTGCATCCGAGGCCAAGCCTGAAGCTAAAGCTGCATCTGAAGCTAAATAAGGAACGCGTGAATGTCTAAGTTTTTTATTGACCGCCCCATTTTTGCATGGGTTATTGCGATTTTTATCATCGCAGCGGGTATTTTCGGCATTCAAAAACTGCCGGTTTCCCAATATCCGTCCGTGGGAGCGCCGACCATTACTTTGCGCGCTACTTATCCGGGCGCTTCTGCCCAAGTAATGGAAGACAGCGTACTGGCCGTTATTGAACGTAATATGTACGGTGTGGAAGGTTTGGACTATATGACGACTTCTGCCGACTCCAGCGGCAGCGGCAGCGTCAGCCTGACGTTTACACCGGAAACCAATGAAGATTTGGCACAAGTAGACGTACAGAACAAACTGTCGGAAGTGTTGTCCACATTGCCGTCTACCGTACAACAATATGGTGTAACCGTATCTAAGGCGCGTTCCAACTTCTTGCAAGTAGTGATGCTTTCTTCTGATAAGCATTCTATTGAGGAAATGAACGACTACGCGCAACGCAATATCGTACCTGAGTTGCAACGTGTCGACGGCGTGGGTCAGGTTCAATTGTTTGGTGCGCAACGCGCCATGCGTATTTGGGTTGACCCGAAAAAACTGCAAAACTACAACCTGTCTTTTGCAACGGTAACCAACGCACTGGCTACTCAAAATATCCAAATTTCTGCAGGCTCTATCGGTTCTTTGCCGGCGGCTGCAGGTCAGACTATTTCAGCAACTGTGACGGCGCAAGGTCAGCTGAGCACTGCTGAAGAGTT
>CAUSHT010000189.1:0-2958 GCA_963531275.1 uncultured Neisseria sp. | reverse complement strand
GAAGAATACATCGACGAAATCGACGTCTTCTGCGCGCTGACCAACGATGACGAAAACAACATCATGTCCAGCCTGTTGGCGAAAAACCTTGGTGCCAAACGCGTAATCACCATCGTCAACCGTTCAAGCTACGTCGATTTGCTTGAAGGTAACAAAATCGATATCGTTGTTTCCCCTCATCTGATTACCATCGGCTCCATCCTCGCCCACATCCGCCGCGGCGACATCGTTGCCGTCCACCCCCTGCGCCGCGGCACGGCCGAAGCCATCGAAGTAGTGGTACATGGCGATAAAAACACTTCCGCCATCGTCGGCCGCCGCATCAGCGGCATCAAATGGCCGAGCGACTGCTACATCGCCGCCATCGTCCGCGGCGCAACCGGCGAGGTCATCATGGGACACCACACCGAAACCATCCTCCAAGACGGCGACCACATTATCTTCTTCGTCTCACGCCGCCGCGTCCTGCCGGAGCTGGAAAAACTCATTCAAGTCAAAATGGGCTTTTTTGGTTAAACCCGAAATCCGTTTGCTTGAAGCCATAAAAAGGCCGTCTGAAAAGGTTTTCAGACGGCCTTTATTTATTGTTTTATTTATGCTTTGGCAACACTGTTTTTACGGCCAAACCAAACAAAACCAATCACACCCAATACAATCATCGGCACGCTCAACCATTGACCCATGGACAAGCCCAAAGTCAGCAGGCCGAGATAGTCGTCAGGCTGACGGGCAAATTCGGCGATAAAGCGGAATAATCCGTAACCGCCCAAGAACAATGCTGCCGTTTGTCCGGCCGGACGTGGTTTTTTCGAGAAAATCCAAACAATGACAAACAGGCAAATACCTTCAAGGGCAAACTGGTAAAGCTGAGACGGATGGCGCGGCAGCATGCCGTATTGTTGCAACCATTCGGCCCACAAAGGATTGTGCGCCGCAGCTTCCGCATCTTCGTAACGCGCTTGCGGAAAACCCATCGCCCAGAAAGCATTGAGTTCGGTCACGCGTCCCCAAAGTTCGCCGTTGATAAAGTTGCCGATACGGCCGGAAGCCAAGCCCAGCGGTACGAGTGGCGCAACGGTATCCATCAGCTTCAAGATACTGATGTTGTGCTTGCGGCCAAACAGCCACATGGCAACGACCACGCCCAAGAAGCCGCCGTGAAACGACATACCGCCTTCCCATACTTTGAAAATATCCAATGGGTTGGCCAGATAGTCGGAAAATTTATAAAACAAAACGTAGCCGATACGGCCGCCCAAGATGACGCCCAAGATACCCCAAGTCAGGAAATCGTCGAGTGTTTCTTTGGTAAACACAGAATTGCCCTGCGCAATACGGCGGCGGCCCAAAATCGTAAACAGGATAAAACCGACAATATAGCTCAAGGCATACCAGCGGATGGCAAGCGGGCCGATGCTGATCAGCACCGGATCAAACTGGGGATGTATCATCATAATGTGTGTTCCTTATCTCAAAGGCCGTCTGAAAGCCTGAACTTTCAGACGGCCTGTATGCAGTGTCGGACGGTTTAACGCAAATCGCCAACCACATTCAAAATAGCAGACAACATGGCCTCGCCCAAGCGCAGCGAGCGTTGGCCGTTCCAGCCGAAATCGTCGTCCGGCAGGTTGGCATTGTCTTTAAACGGCATTTCCAAAGTATAGGCAAGGCAGTTGAAATGATTGCCGACCCAGTTGGTCGCCAAAGTCATGTTTGCCTGACCCGGCGCATCTTTGTCATAGCCGTAATCGTCTTGGAAATCGGGGCTGGCATTGAACAGCGCAAGTTTGAATTGGTCTTCCAAGGCTTCGATGCGCTCGTTGTAGTTCGGCACGCCTTCGGTACCGGCCACAAAGACAAACGGCAGACCCTCATCGCCGTGAATATCCAAGAACAAATCCACGCCGGTTTCCATCATTTTTTTGCGGACGGTAAAGACTTCGGGGCTTCGCTCCAAAGTCGGGTTTTCCCATTCGCGGTTGAGGTTGGCGCCGGCGGCATTGGTGCGCAGGTTGCCCAATACCGAACCGTCCGGATTCATATTCGGCACAATGTAGAAAGTCGCACGGTCAAGCAACATGCGCGCGGTCGGATCTTGCGGATCAAGCAGACGGCCCAGCAAACCTTCGACAAACCATTCCGCCATGGTTTCACCTGGATGCTGACGGGCGATAATCCAGACTTTCATGTCGCTTTCGACTTGGTTGCCGATGGTCAAAAGATTGATGTCGCGGCCTTGAACGGTACTGCCCAAGTCGTCGATACGGCACAAACCGCTGCCCTGCGCATCGCCCAAAAGGTTCAAATGCTGCTCGTTGGAATAAGGCTCGAAATAAGCGTAGTAAACGCTGTTGGACAAAGGCGTATGGTTGATGGTCAACACGCCGTTTTCGTAGCTGGTCGGCACGCGGAACCAATTTTGGCGGTCGTAAGAGGCGCAAGCCTGATAGTCCTCCCAGCCCAAAGGATACGCAGCGTCCGCCGCATTTTCAAAATGCATCACGCAGTTTTGATAGGCCGCACCCTGCAAACGGAAGTAAAACCATTGGGCAAACTCCGAAGCATTGTCGGGACGCAGGGCAAGGCGGATATCGGCAGGGTTGCTCAAGTCTTTGACAACGACCGAACCGGCATCGAATTGGGTGCTGATTTTCATCATGGGTATCCTTAGTAATCGGCAAAGAGGCCGAAGCAAACCGTCATTTTACCGTTTGCATGAGGCTGGTTTCAACCATTTAACTGATTTAACAGGATTTCAAGCGCTTGGAAATATTGTTTCAGACGGCCTTTGGGATTAAGATAAAGGCCGAAATCATGAAACAAGGTTGAAACCATGACTCAGCAACAATCTGTCTCCTCTGCGATCAAAGCGCGCGTCCTTGCCGAATCTTTACCTTATATCCGCCGTTTTTCCGGCTCCATCATCGTCATCAAATACGGCGGCAACGCCATGACCGA
>CAUSHT010000188.1:0-2959 GCA_963531275.1 uncultured Neisseria sp. | reverse complement strand
CTGACCGTGGTTTACGACAGCGAAACCGGCAAAGTAAAACGCATCGACACCGTCGTCCTGTCTACCCAGCATGATCCGTCTATCGGTTACGAAGAGCTGAAAAACGCCGTGATCGAACACATCATCAAACCGGTTCTGCCGTCTGAACTACTGACCGACGAAACCAAATACCTGATCAACCCGACCGGCCGCTTCGTTATCGGCGGCCCGCAAGGCGACTGCGGTTTGACCGGCCGTAAAATCATCGTTGATACTTACGGCGGCGCAGCTCCGCACGGCGGCGGCGCATTCTCCGGCAAAGACCCGTCCAAAGTGGACCGTTCCGCCGCTTACGCCTGCCGTTATGTTGCGAAAAACATCGTTGCCGCCGGTTTGGCGACCCAATGTCAGATCCAAGTTTCCTACGCCATCGGCGTTGCCGAACCGACTTCGATTTCCATCGATACTTTCGGCACCGGCAAAATCAGCGAAGAAAAACTGATTGCCCTGGTTCGCGAACATTTCGACCTGCGCCCTAAAGGCATCGTCCAAATGCTCGACCTCTTGCGCCCGATTTACAGCAAATCCGCCGCCTACGGCCACTTCGGCCGTGAGGAGCCTGAATTTACTTGGGAGCGCACCGACAAAGCAGCCGCATTGAAAGCAGCCGCAGGCGTGTAAACTTCCGCATTTGAGGCCGTCTGAAAAGCAAAACGTTTTCAGACGGCCTTTTTCCTTATACAATAGCCACTTGAATTTCTATATACATTCTGAATAAAGGATACGGATTATGTTCGGCAAACAACTTTTTGAAGAAGTCAGCTCCAAAATCAGCGAAACCATCGCCAACAGCCCTGCCAAAGACATGGAAAAAAACGTTAAAGCCATGCTCGGCAGCGCGTTCAACCGCATGGATTTGGTGACCCGCGAAGAATTCGACATCCAACAACAGGTTTTGATTAAAACCCGTACCAAACTGGCCGAATTGGAAGCCCGTTTGGCCAAACTCGAAGCCGCTCAAGAGCCTGAAGAAGCTGCTTTGAAAGCTGCCGAAGCCGCTGCGGAAGAAGCTGTTGCCGAAATCAAACAACAAACCGAAGTTGCCGAATAAGGTCGTCTGAAACATGTCGCTTGCTTTGGTTTACAGCCGCGCCTTAAGCGGCATGAATGCGCCGTTGGTCGAAGTGGAAGCCCACCTTGCCAACGGCTTGCCACATTTCAATATCGTTGGTTTACCCGATACTGAAGTCAAAGAAAGCCGCGACCGTGTGCGTGCCGCCATCATCCAAAGCGGCTTCGACTTTCCCGCCAAGAAAATTACCGTCAACCTCGCACCGGCCGACCTCCCAAAAGAATCCGGCCGTTTCGATTTGCCGATTGCCTTGGGCATTCTTGCCGCATCGGGACAAATCAATCCTGAAAAGCTCTCGCAATATGAATTTGCCGGAGAATTGGCACTGTCCGGCCTGCTGCGTCCCGTACGCGGCGCACTGGCCATGGCATGGCAGGGAATGCAGGCAGGCCGTTCGTTCGTCTTGCCGCAAGAAAATGCCGAACAGGCTGCCGTCATGCGCGGTATCGCGGTTTATGGTGCGCGTTCTTTAGGCGAAGTGGCCGCGCATTTAAACGGTATCGAACCGCTGACACAAACCGAATGCAAGCTGACGCAAAGGCCGTCTGAACAAAGTAAAATTCCTGATTTAGCCGATGTTAAAGGCCAACATACTGCCCGCCTTGCCTTGGAAATCGCAGCGGCAGGCGGACACAGCCTGCTGATGATGGGCCCTCCGGGTACAGGCAAATCCATGCTTTCGCAACGTTTGCCCGGCATCCTTCCGCCTTTGACTGAAGACGAATTGGTCGAAGTATGGGCTTTGCGTTCGCTCCTGCCCAACCATCAACAGCAACTCGACAGCAACCGTCCTTTCCGCAGCCCTCATCACAGCGCCAGCTCGGCTGCCATGGTAGGCGGCGGTTCAGACCCACGTCCGGGCGAAATTTCATTGGCGCACCACGGAGTGTTGTTTTTAGACGAATTGCCCGAGTTTGACCGTAAAGTATTAGAAGTATTGCGCGAGCCTTTGGAAAACGGCGAAATCCATATTTCCCGCGCCGCACGCCAAGCAGTTTATCCGGCCAAGTTCCAACTTGTTGCCGCCATGAACCCCTGCCCTTGCGGCTATCTTGGTCATCCGTCCAAACCTTGCCGTTGCACGCCTGAAAGCGTTGCCCGCTACCGCAACAAAATTTCAGGGCCATTGCTCGACCGTATTGATTTAACCATCGAAGTACCCAGCCTTTCCGCTGCCGAGTTGATGCAACAAGAAGCAGGCGAATCCAGTGCCGCCGTATTGGAACGCGTTACCGCCGCACGCAAAATCCAATACAACAGACAAGGCAAAGTCAATGCAGAACTGAGTGTCGGCGAGCTCGATGGCAAAGCCCGCATCCAAAAAGAAGCGCAAGAAGCCTTGGGAACCATGCTTGAAAAACTGTCCCTTTCCGCCCGAAGTTTCCACCGCATCATGCGCGTTGCCCGTACGCTGGCCGATTTGGCAGGTGACGAAGAAGTCAGCAAAACCCATGTGATGAAAGCCATCGGCTTCCGTCGTGCCCTTTAACTTTTTAGACGGCCTGAATCTTTATGTTTAAGTAAAACTAGAGTAAACAAAGCATCAGGATTTTGCCGTCCATAACGGTTATTGATAAAATATCGAATCCAAACTCAGACAGTCTCCTTTCAGGCCGTCTGAACACATTATTACAAGGTAAGTCATGAAAAAATCTACACAATATGGTAAAGGCTTGGCCGGTTTCTTTTTCGGCCTGATACTGGCAACAGGTATTATTGCCGGTATTTTGTTCTTCTTGAACCAAGGCAACCAAAACGTTTTCAAAGAGCTGACTCAGCCTAAACAAAGCGAAGAACCTGAAATCCTGAAACCTCAGGACAAAGCAGAGAAACGCCCAGCTACCGACA
>CAUSHT010000187.1:0-2984 GCA_963531275.1 uncultured Neisseria sp. | reverse complement strand
TTCAAACGGTAAATCTGCCCTGTTTCAATATGGCTGGCAAACATATTTTCAGACGGCCTAAATGCCGCATCTGCTTGCCCCCCGCTGACGACGACCGCATCAACGGAAGCCAACCGAGACAAAGGTTCGCGCAAGCTGCCGTTGGGCAGTAAATCCAAATTGGTGCGTCTTGTATCTGCCGCCGGAAAGACAGCAATTTCCATATCGCGTTGCAAGGCATAATGTTGCAAGCCGTCGTCGGCCACAATCAATTCAAGCTCCGGATGCGCCGCAAGCAACGCCCTGCCTGCTTCTGCACGGCTGCTGCCTACCGCCGTCGGCACACCGGTTTGGCGAAACAGCAATAAAGGCTCGTCGCCTGCATCTGCAGCACTGCTGGCTGTATTCAATACATGAACCGCCTTGCTCTTGCGCCCGTAACCTCGGCTGATGATGCCGACCTTAACGCCCTTTTCCTGCAAACCCGATACCAACGCGGCGACTATCGGCGTTTTCCCTGTTCCGCCTGCATGAATATTGCCGACCACCACCATAGGCACTGGCAATTTTTCGCTTTTCAGACGGCCTGAAACAAAATCATCGCGCCGTTTCGCCGCAACTTTGGCAAACAGCCTGGACAGTGGTTTTAACAGCAAAGACAGAAACGGATTGGGGGATTGCCAATGGCTTTCGATAATTTGGTGGAGTTTGGGCATACGCACGGCTTTTGAGGCGAAAATCAAACGATAATATAACACAAGCCCGCCCAGACAAGGCCGTCTGAACATGCGGCTTTGATAATATTAAAACAAAGGGCGCAAGTTTCATGAAAACGAATACAACGAATCGCTCTAAAACCCTTATAATTCAGCTTTCCCAAATTTTTCCTGTTTCGCAATGTCCGAACTTTTCGCGCCCTCCTCCATTTCCGTATCCGAACTCAACGCCCTCGCCAAAGCCTTGCTGGAAGACCATCTCGCAGGCTTATGGATTGCCGGCGAAGTATCCAATCTGACCCGTGCCGCCAGCGGACATTATTACTTCTCGCTCAAAGACAGCCGCGCGCAGGTGCGTTGCGCGATGTTTAAGGGTGCGGCCATGCGCTTGGCGAAGCCTTTGAAAGAAGGCGACCATATCGAAGTATCAGGAAAAATCAGTATTTATGAAGCGCGGGGTGAATTTCAGATTACCGTAAACGAAGTACGGCTCAAAGGTTTGGGGCAGCTTTACGAAGCCTATGAGCAATTGAAGGCACAGTTGCAGGCGGAAGGCGCGTTTGCAGCGGAACGCAAAAAACCGTTGCCTGCGCGCCCGCAATGTATCGGCATCGTCACCAGCCTGGCAGCAGCGGCTTTGCGCGATGTTGTAACCACCTTAAACCGCCGCGCGCCCGAAATCCCCGTTATCGTTTATCCGACACCCGTTCAAGGCACGGGCAGCGAGTTGCAAATTGCCCAAGCGATTAAAACCGCTTCGCAACGCGCCGAGTGTGACGTATTGATTGTCTGTCGCGGTGGCGGCAGCATTGAAGACTTGTGGGCGTTTAACGAAGAGCCGGTTGTGCGTGCCATCGAAGCCTGCGCGATTCCGGTCGTCAGCGGCGTAGGACATGAAACCGATTTCACGCTCGCCGATTTTGTCGCCGACGTGCGCGCACCGACACCGACCGGTGCGGCGGAACTGGTCAGCCCCAACCGCCAAGAATCGCTACATCGTCTCGCCCAAGCTCAAGGCCGTCTGAAAACTGTTTTGGAACAACGCTATTTCGATGCCAGCCAAAAACTCGACTGGCTGGCGCGGCAAATCCGTCATCCGCGCCAAAAACTTGACGAGCAACGCGCTTCAATCAGCAAGCTGGCGCAAACGCTGTCTTACTCGATGACGCAAAACGTCCGCGCCCACGCCGCCCGTTTCGAACGCCAAACCCAAACCCTGAAACATTGCCGTCCTGATGTTTCCATTTACAAACACAACATCGACCGCTTTCAGACGGCCTTGTCGCATTCCTTCCGCCAGCTACTCGCCCATCGCCGCCAAAGCCTGACCGCCCAAGCCGCATTGCTCGAAGCCGTCTCGCCGCAACATATTCTGGAGCGCGGTTTCTCGGTCGTCAAAAACACACGCGGACAAGTCATCCGCAATGTCAATACGTTGAAACAAGGTCAAAAACTGCACATCACTTTTGCCGACGGCGAAACCGACGTACGCGTGACCAAAGAGCAGGCGCAAGGCGAGTTGTTTGACTGACGCAATAAAGGCCGTCTGAAACTTTATGCCGATGAAGTGAAACTACGACTGCCTTTTAAAAATCCTTAACCTGCCAATGCGGTATAATGCCTCATCTGCACCCGCAGCATATACGGAAACATTATGGACAACTCACAAAATACAGAAAATCCGATTCCTCCGCGCAACTCCATCCGCAAAAACAGCATTTACCTGTTGCCCAATTCCTTTACCATCGCCGCACTGTTTTGCGCGTTCTTCGCCATTACCCAGTCCATGCACGGACGTTATGAAACAGCGGCGATTGCAGTTTTCCTTTCCATGCTGCTTGACGGTATGGACGGACGCGTAGCGCGGCTGACCAACAGCCAAAGCGCGTTCGGCGAACAGCTCGACAGCCTCGCCGATATGGTCAGTTTCGGCGTCGCGCCTGCCCTGATTGCCTACAAATGGCAACTTTGGCAGTTTGGCAAAATCGGCTATTCCGTCGCCTTTATCTACTGCGCTTGCGCCGCCCTGCGTTTGGCACTGTTCAACACGCTTATCGGCAAAGTCGACAAACGCTGGTTTATCGGCGTGCCCAGCCCGACCGCCGCTGCATTGATTGTCGGCCTGATTTGGGTCAACCACAGCGTCGAACGCTTCTCCAACGTGCATTGGTGGGCATTGGGTATCACCCTGTTTGCCGGCATTTCCATGATTGTGCAGATTCCGTTTTGGAGCTTCAAAGAAATCAATATCCGCCGCCAAGTGCCGTTTATGGGCATGGTGTTGGCCGT
>CAUSHT010000186.1:0-3032 GCA_963531275.1 uncultured Neisseria sp. | reverse complement strand
GGTATGGCTCCGATGCGTTCCCACATTTTCGACCAGCTGAAACGTTTGAATTCCAAACGTAAGATTACCTTCTGGTATGGTGCCCGCTCTAAACGCGAGATGTTCTATGTCGAAGACTTCGACCAACTCGCAGCAGAATTCCCGAACTTCACATGGCACGTCGCCCTGTCCGACCCATTGCCTGAAGACAACTGGGACGGTTACACAGGCTTCATTCACAACGTGGTTTACGAAAACCACCTGAAAAACCATGAGGCACCAGAAGACTGCGAATTCTATATGTGCGGCCCTCCAATCATGAACCAGTCCGTGATCAAAATGCTCAAAGACTTGGGTGTAGAAGACGAAAACATCCTCTTGGACGATTTCGGCGGCTAACAAACAAAAAGGAAGAAACTTCGGTTTCTTACTTTTTTATTTCCAGGCCGTCTGAAAACCATACTTTCAGACGGCCTGAACCTTTCTTTTACGATACAATAAAGGTTTCAAAAAATAATCCGCAAATCCCTTATGTCGTTCCTTCCCAATTCGTTTTACCGTCCAATAATCGGTTGTACCGTTGCCATCGTTTCCGCACTCACACTCTCTGCCTGTCAACCTGAAAAACAACAAACCATCACCCTGCAAGGCGAGACCATGGGCACAACCTATACCGTCAAATATCTTTCAGACGGCCAAGACAAACTCCCCTCCCCTGCCGAAATACAAAAACGCATTGATGACACACTTAAAGAAGTCAATCGGCAAATGTCTACCTACCAGACCGATTCCGAAATCAGCCAATTCAACCAACTGCGCACCGTCAATCAGGCCATGCCCATTTCCCAAGACTTTGCCTATGTGACCGGCGAAGCCTTGCGTTTAAACAAACTGACGCACGGAGCACTGGACGTAACTGTCGGCCCTTTGGTCAACCTTTGGGGATTCGGCCCGCAAAAAGAAATCACACACGAACCAACCGCGCAAGAAATCCAACATGCTTCAGAAATGGTCGGTACGGACAAACTCAAACTTTCCCAAGACGGCCAGCAGCCTACACTGGCGAAAACCCATCCCGAAGTCTATTTAGACCTATCCTCCATCGCCAAAGGCTTTGGCGTGGATAAAACCGCCGCCGAACTTGAAAAACTCAATATCGGCAATTATTTGGTAGAAATCGGAGGCGAGTTGCATGGTAAAGGCCACAATGCGCAAGGCAACCCTTGGCGTATCGGCATCGAGCAGCCCAATATCGTTCAAGGAGGCGCCACCCAAATCACTATTCCATTGGACAATAAATCACTGGCCACGTCCGGCGACTACCGCATTTTCCATGTCGATAAGTCAGGCCGCCGCCTTTCCCATATCATCAACCCTAAAACCAAACAACCCATCAGCCACAACCTTGCTTCCATCAGCGTAGTAGCTGAAAACGCCACACTTGCAGACGGCCTTTCAACCGGATTGTTCGTCCTCGGAGAAACCGAAGCGCTTAAACTTGCCGAGCAAGAAAATCTCGCCGTTTTCCTTATCATCCGAAACCCTCAAGGCGGCTACCATACTAAAATGTCCAGCACATTCAAGAAATTATTAAACTAACCTTCAGGAATATACACATGAAAACCCTTCTTCTGACTTTCGGCATCTTTATCATTGTCATCCTCGGCATGGCAGTCGGCTATATTTTCTCCAAACGCACCATCAAAGGCAGCTGCGGCGGCATTTCCTCGCTCGGCATGAAGAAAATGTGCGATTGCGACACGCCATGCGATACCTTGCAAAAAGAGCTGGATAAAAAACAACATTCCGACAACCAAGGCATCAAAGTCGATCATTAAGTCGTTGTTGAATGTTTATTAGTGATTTAAGGCTGCTTATCTCCTATCAGGCCGTCTGAAAAATAAAAGAGCATGACCCCAATGGATACACGCTCTTTTATTTTGCCTCTTACAAAGCAATCCAAAAATATCTTGCATACACATTTGAAACAAGCCCCCCAATAAAACCAATCATGAAACAAAAAGAAAAGCTCCTGCAAAACAGGAGCTTTTTCTTGGAAGAAACCGTACTATTTCAATTTAGTTTCTTTGTAAATAACGTGTTTACGGGCTACTGGGTCAAATTTTTTGATTTCCAGTTTGCCAGGCATAGTACGTTTGTTTTTAGTAGTTGTGTAGAAGTGACCAGTACCAGCACTGGACTCCAGTTTGATTTTATCGCGCATTGCAGTAATCCTTAATTAATGGTGTTTAAATTAAGCTTCGCCGCGAGCACGCAAATCAGCCAATACGACATCAATGCCTACTTTATCGATGGTGCGCAATGCAGCGTTAGAAACGCGCAGGCGAACCCAGCGGTTTTCACTTTCTACCCAGAAACGACGTGATTGCAAGTTAGGCAAAAAACGACGTTTGGTTTTGTTGTTGGCGTGTGATACGTTATTGCCAGACATCGGGCGCTTACCGGTCACTTTGCAAACTCGTGCCATGGTTAGTCTCCAAACTTCTAAAATAGTAAAACGCGATTTATACCACGAAATCCGCCTTCAGTTCAAGTCGTTTGCTGAAAAAACGGGATTTGTGGAAATAAATCTTCTCAATATGTTGCATCTGCGAAACGGTATTTCGCAAAGCCTTAACTTTTCAATTATAACGGATTTCTTTGAAAAAATCATCTGTCGTTTGCGTGGTCGGCGAAATAAACAGACCGTCTGAACATTTCAGACGGTCTGTTTATTGTCATGTTTTTTTCTTCAACGCCGCATTCAAAATGCAGCCGAGTATAAAGCAGGCTAAAGAGGGAACAACCCACCCTAAACCGATATTGTAAAACGGCAATGCGCGCTCGATGGCAGCCGCGGTTTCGGCATCAAATCCAAACGCGGCCTTATAGGCATCGAGCAAGCCGACCATAAGGGCCGCCATCATGGTGCAGAAATAGACAATACGGCCGCCGCCAAATAGTTTATCTGTCAAAGCCAGCAGAATGATGACGATGGTCAGCGGATACAACAGCATCAACATAGGGATGGAAAACTGCAAAATCGCTGACAG
>CAUSHT010000185.1:0-3054 GCA_963531275.1 uncultured Neisseria sp. | reverse complement strand
ATGATGCTGCTCATCAATGTGGTTTCGATGGTGCGGCGTTGGTTGAATTGGTTTTCGGCGAGGGTGTTTTGTACCAGCCAAAATGAAAAACTCGCCACAAAGATTGCGCAGACGATGACTGCGCAAAATGTGGCGAAGATGCGTTGAAACAGTTTCATTGATCTGTTTAATCTTTAGTTTTTAACAAACAGGTAGCCTAAGCCGCGTACAGTTTGAATCAGGGAGGCATCGCCCAATTTGTGGCGGATGCTGGAGATGTGTACGTCGATGCTGCGGTCAAATTTAGCCAGTTTGCGGTCAAGTGCCTCGATGGACAGGGTCTCTTTGCTGACGACTTGTCCGGCGTGGCGCATCAAAACTTCGAGCAGGTTGAATTCGGTGCTGGTCAACTCAAGCGGAGTGTCTTTGATGCTGGCTTGGCGTTTGGCCGGGTACAAAACGACGTCGCTGACAGAAATGCTGTTAGGCGCGTTGTTTTGTTCGTTGCTGTGTTGCGCACGGCGCAGGATGGCGTTGATGCGTGCCAAGAGTTCGCGCGGTGTGCATGGTTTCGGAACATAATCGTCCGCACCCATTTCCAGACCGATGATGCGGTCGATGTCGTCGCCTTTCGCGGTCAGCATGATGATGGGCACGGTGCTTTGGGTACGTACGTTTTTCAGTACGTCCAAACCGTTCATTTTAGGCATCATGGAGTCTAATACGACGACATCGTATTGTCCGGTCAGAATTTCTTGAACGCCGGCTTCGCCGTCGGGAACGCTATGAACGTTGAGGCCTTCGGCGGTCAGGTATTCGGTCAGCAATTCGGTCAAGAGGGCATCGTCATCTACGAGTAATACGCGACTCATGGAATTTCCTTTTCGTGATTGTATGCGCCGCGGTACTAAATGGCAGTACGGCGCTTAAAATAGAGTTGTGTTCAATCTTAACATGCAATCTGCTTTTGTTGATAGCGTAATTTTCTGTGCTTTTGCGCTTTTTTGCATAGAAACTCGCTGCTCTTTACATTTTCAGACGGCCTGTAAGGACAAACTGACAATTGGGTGTGTTTTGTTCAGGGTTTGTCGCATGATTGGGCGGTTTGGTGTTTCGGTGCGTTGATGAAATCTTTGCAATCGGACAAAAGTTTGGGCAACAAGGGGGCGAATGCCGGGTGGCTGCGTATTTTGTCGGCGTAGAAATACATCATATAAGGGTAATAATATTGCATTGCCTGCATCCATTGCGCACCTTCTTCTTTTTTGCCTTGCCGGTAGAGGTAAAGGCCGACTTGGTAGGCGCTGGAGTAGGGGCGGTAGGTCAGGGCTTTGAGTGCGGCCTCTTCCGCCCACGGACGGATGTAGGCATCGGTCGGGTCTGCACGTTTGCTCAAGCTCAAATCGGCGTAATAGGCAAGCATGGGGCTTTCTTTGGAAAGTCGTTGCAAGCCGTCGATTTTGTTTTGAACCGTTTGCTGATCATCGGTTTTCCCTACACGGCTATATTGGGTCAGATTTTGATATTCCCAGCTGAGGTTTGCCATACCGATTAAAATCGATAAAGCAGCTATACCGCCTGCCCATTGTCTGATTCGGGTAGATAAAGGGCCGTCTGAAACATCTTTCGGATAAGAGGGTGTCAACGACAGAATCAGGCTGAATACGGTGAGGAAGTAAATATACCAAAGCGGATATTCAAGCATGCTGTGGCAAAGGCTGACGGCGGCGGCAGTCAGTAAAAACAGCGAGGCCGGTGTTTGGTTGCGGCCCAACAGTCGCCACACGGCTGCAAGCAGGGTTAAGGCTGCGAGCAAGGTGCCGGCAATGCCCATTTCGGACAATAACTGCATGACGATATTGTGCGAATGGGTAAACAGTACGCCGAGGATATTGTTGGGGAAGTATTGTTGTTGGGCATTGATCAGGAAGGTTTGCTGGGCAAAGCTGTTCCAGCCATGGCCGAACCAAGGTGCGGATTGAAAGGCAATCCATGCTTTGCTCCATTCGATTTGGCGCATGGAACCTTCAAAACCGCTGGTGCCTGCGCGTTCGACAGCGGTTTCGTATTTGACGTTGCCAAACAAGTCCAACAGGCTGCCCATACCGAATTGGAAAGCGGCGGCCAGGATGGCGGTCAGGAGAAAAATGCACAGTGCGCGTTTGTGTTGGAAACGGGTACGCCAAAACCATAACGGCGTAATCAGGAATAGGGCGGCAATGTAGCCTAAGATGGTGCGCGAGTTGACAAGGCCGAGGGTTGCAGTCAAAGCCAATACGAACAGAAAACCTGCTGCATTGGACATTTTGCGTGCCGTCCATAAATAGGACGCCGCCAAAATGCCCCACATTAAATAATGTCCCAAGTGGTTGCGCTGGCCGAGTTGGCCGTTTACGGTGCCGTTGCTTCGGGCAATAATGCCGTTCAACCATTCTACGTTGGACCAGCCTTTAAATTGCAGCCAGACGATGGCGGCCTGTATGGTGGCCCCTATCAATAAAGACCAAGCAAAGATGCTGACGATGCGTTCCTGTCCGTAAGCTGCTACCCAGCCGCGAACCGACCATGCGCCCAGTGCCAAAATGACAAAGGTCCAGGCAGTGATGTCGCTCATACCGGGGTAGGTGGAATGCATGAGGCGCGCTTGGAGCGACCAGAATGCGGCCATGGCAAACAAACCGATACTGAGTGCGGGAAGGCGGATATTCAGCAGGCCTTTGTGTGCGCTAATCAATGTCAGTACCAATGAGCCGCTCAGTGAAATGGCTTCCAGATAAAAGCTGGGCAATGGGCCGACTCGGTAGAGTGAAAGAAAAGGGATGGCGCAAATCCAAAGAAAACTGAGCCATAAAGGCCAAAAGGTTTTTACTGAAGATTCGGCCAGGCCGTCTGAAAGTGTGTGGTAGGTCATTTTGATGTGTGTTTTTGTTGTTTGATAAATGCAAGGCAGCCGAGGAAAAAAGCAATGCACAATAATACGGAAACGGCGGCGCAAATCCGGCTGGCAACGGCTGTGTCTGCCAGGCGCATACAGGCTTCGGCAAAGTAAATCAGAATCAGCATGGAGCTGTATTG
>CAUSHT010000184.1:0-3085 GCA_963531275.1 uncultured Neisseria sp. | reverse complement strand
AACAAGCCGTCTGAAAAATCCGTTGAAGCTGAAAAACCAGCCGAAGCCAAAAAACCTGCCAAAGCCAAACAAGACAAAGGCGGCAAAGGCAAAGAAGCGAAAAAGACCACCAAACCTGCCGCTCCTGCCGTACCGCAACCTATCGTCAGCGAGGAAGAACAGGCTCAACGCGATGAAGAAGCCCGTCGTGCCGCCGCACTGCGTGCGCATCAAGAGGCTTTGTTGAAAGAAAAACAAGAGCGTCAAGCACGCCGCGAAGCCATGAAACAACAGGCCGAGCAAGAAGCAAAATCTGCCAAAGAAGCCAAATCCAAATCAGGCGAACGCAACAAACCTGCCGAGAAAACCAAAGCCTCAACCGGCGAAGGCAAATCCGAACACAACGCGCGCAATAAAAAAGACGACCGCCGCGATCGTGACGAAGAGAACCAAGGCCGCAACGCCAAAGGCAAAGGCGGTAAAGGCGGCCGTGACCGTAACAATGCGCGCAACGGCGACGACGAGCGTGTACGCAGCGGTAAAAAAGGCAAAAAACTCAAACTCGAGCCGAACCAACACGCCTTCCAAGCACCGACCGAACCTGTCGTACACGAAGTCTTGGTTCCCGAAACCATTACCGTTGCCGATTTGGCGCACAAAATGGCCGTTAAAGGCGTCGAAGTGGTCAAAGCCCTGATGAAAATGGGCATGATGGTCACCATCAACCAATCTATCGACCAAGACACCGCCCTGATTGTGGTGGAAGAACTCGGCCACATCGGTAAACCTGCCGCCGCTGACGATCCTGAAGCATTCTTGGATGAAGGCGTGGAAGCCGTGGAAGCCGAAGCATTGCCGCGTCCGCCGGTGGTTACCGTCATGGGTCACGTCGACCACGGTAAAACTTCCCTGCTGGACTACATCCGCCGCGCCAAAGTGGTACAAGGCGAAGCGGGCGGCATTACCCAACACATCGGTGCATACCATGTTGAAACCCCGCGCGGCGTGATTACCTTCTTGGATACTCCGGGTCACGAAGCGTTTACCGCCATGCGTGCGCGCGGTGCGAAAGCAACCGACATCGTGATTCTTGTGGTCGCAGCCGACGATGGCGTGATGCCGCAAACCATCGAGGCGATTGCCCATGCTAAAGCCGCAGGCGTGCCGATGGTGGTTGCCGTCAACAAAATCGATAAAGAAGCCGCCAACCCCGAGCGTATCCGCCAAGAGTTGACCGCGCACGAAGTCGTGCCGGACGAATGGGGCGGCGATGTACAATTTATCGACGTTTCCGCCAAAAAAGGCATCAATATCGATACCTTGCTCGAAGCCGTCTTGCTCGAAGCCGAAGTTTTGGAACTGACCGCCCCTGTCGATGCACCAGCCAAAGGCATCATCGTTGAGGCACGTTTGGACAAAGGCCGCGGTGCGGTTGCCACCCTCTTGGTTCAAAGCGGTACGCTGAAAAAAGGCGACATGCTGCTGGCCGGTACTGCATTCGGTAAAATCCGTGCGATGGTTGACGAAAACGGCAAAGCCATCAATGAAGCCGGTCCGTCTATCCCTGTCGAAATCCTCGGCTTGTCCGACGTACCGAACGCAGGCGAAGATGCAATGGTGTTGGCTGACGAGAAAAAAGCGCGCGAAATCGCCCTCTTCCGTCAAGGCAAATACCGCGACGTGCGCTTGGCCAAACAACAGGCCGCAAAACTGGAAAACATGTTCAACAACATGGGCGAAAACCAAGCCCAATCCTTGTCTGTCATCATCAAAGCAGACGTACAAGGTTCTTACGAAGCTTTGGCGGGCAGCCTGAAAAAACTGTCTACCGACGAAGTGAAAGTGAACGTGTTGCACAGCGGCGTGGGCGGCATTACCGAATCGGATGTCAACTTGGCCATCGCTTCCGGCGCATTCATCATCGGCTTTAACGTCCGTGCAGATGCTTCCGCACGCAAACTGGCTGAGAATGAAAACGTGGAAATCCGTTACTACAACATCATTTACGATGCCATCGACGACGTGAAAGCCGCCATGAGCGGTATGCTCTCTCCGGAAGAGAAAGAGCAAGTCACCGGTACGGTCGAAATCCGTCAGGTTATCTCTGTTTCCAAAGTCGGCAATATTGCAGGCTGTATGGTTACCGACGGCGTGGTTAAACGCGATTCCCATGTCCGCCTCATCCGCAACAACGTGGTCATCCATACCGGCGAGCTGTCTTCTTTGAAACGCTACAAAGACGACGTCAAAGAAGTCCGCATGGGCTTCGAGTGTGGTCTGATGCTCAAAGGCTACAACGAGATTATGGAAGGCGACCAACTCGAATGTTTCGACATCGTCGAAGTTGCCCGTACGCTGTAATCAGACAGGCCGTCTGAAAAATCAGAAGCAGGTTTTGCAATGCGAAACCTGCTTCTGATTTTTCAGACGGCCTTTTTACACTCTTCATAGTTTGAAACTATAGAAATCAATGTGTGGTATAGAAGGCACAAAACAATCAAACAAGGCAAAACCATTTAGTAAAAGAAGGGACGGCAAACACGGCCCGACAAGGCTCTCTAATTATTGTCATATCTTAATGTTTCTGTTGTTTTTATCAAATTTCGGCACTAGTATATATAGCCTAAACACAATACAAATTAAGCAATACCGGCCATATGCCGGATACGTTTACTTCCTTGTTACTCTCATCAATATCTAAAGAAAATATCATGACAACCGAAAAAGCAACCCGCATCCGCAATGCGCAATTTGAATTACGACATGCAGAGCAATTACAACCTCCCCCCCTTGCCCAAATAACCACAGGCACGCCCGGGGATGACGTTTATTATGTCACCCGCAGCGACGATACAATCATTGAAGACCCAAACGGCGGCGATGATACGGTTTACAGCAGCGTCAGCTATACCCTCCCCAACTACGTTGAAAACCTTGTTTTGACCGGTACGGCCAACATCTTCGGCGCAGGCAACAACAGCAACAACATCCTCATCGGCAATGAAGGCCGCAACCGCCTCAACAGCGGGCGCGGTGACGACATCGTTTACGGCGGCGGCGGCAACGATTTCATCAACGGCGGCGAAGGCAACGACCGTCTTTTCGG
>CAUSHT010000183.1:0-3090 GCA_963531275.1 uncultured Neisseria sp. | reverse complement strand
CAAAAAAATTCGATAAATATCAATATCAATACGAAAAGGCCGTCTGAAACTTTAAACGTTTAAAGTTTCAGACGGCCTTTGATTTCAAATCCTGATTACAGATGAGGATTAATCAGGTTTTCAGGAGAGAGGATACGGTTGAGCTCTTCTTCGCTCAACAGACCGCGCTCCAGTACGACTTCACGCACGCCTTTGCCGGTTTGGGCGCAGATTTTGCCGACCAAGTCGCCGTTGTGGTGACCGATGTACGGATTCAGATAAGTCACCAAACCGATGGAGTTGAAAACGTAACGTTCGCAGATTTCGCGGTTGACCGTAATGCCTTTGACGCATTTGTCGGACAGGTTGACTGCGGCATTGCCCAAGAGGGAAATGGTTTCAAACATACATTGGGCGATTACCGGCTCCATAACGTTCAGCTGCAACTGACCTGCTTCGGCTGCGAAAGTGATGGTGGTGTCGTTGCCGATGACTTTGAAGCAGACTTGGTTGACGACTTCAGGAATCACGGGATTGACTTTGGCAGGCATGATGGAAGAACCGGCCTGCAATTCAGGCAGGTTGATTTCTTTCAAACCGGCGCGCGGACCGGAAGAGAGCAGGCGCAAGTCGTTACAGATTTTGGACAGTTTGACGGCTGTGCGTTTCAATGCGCCGTGTACCATCACATATGCGCCGCAGTCGGAGGTCGCTTCGATCAGGTTTTCAGTCAATTTGCAAGGCAGACCGCTGACTTCGGAAAGTTTCTCAACGACCAAAGCCGCATAGCCTTTAGGCGTATTCACGCCCGTACCGATGGCGGTGGCGCCGAGGTTGACTTCAAGCAGTAAGGAGCGGGTACGGTCGAGGTTGAGGATTTCTTCTTCCAACAACACTTGGAAAGATTGGAATTCTTGGCCGGCAGTCATCGGCACGGCATCTTGAAGCTGGGTGCGGCCCATTTTCAAAACATCTTTAAATTCTTCGGCTTTGGCGGCAAAGGCGTTTTTCAGGATAGCCAGTTTGTCGAGCAATTCGCCGATGCTGTAATACACGGCGAGGCGAAAGCCGGTAGGGTAGGCGTCGTTGGTGGATTGGCTGGCGTTGACATGGTCCATCGGATTGACGATGTCGTAGTGGCCTTTTTCGTGACCCAAGACTTCCAATGCGAGGTTGGCAATGACTTCGTTGGTATTCATGTTGACCGAAGTGCCGGCGCCGCCTTGATAAACGTCGGACGGGAATTGGTCGAGGCAGCGGCCTTTGACCAATACTTCATCGCAGGCTTTTTCGATGGCGGCCGCGATTTCCGGCTTGATGGCACCCAATGCGCCGTTGGCTTGCGCAGTGGCTTTTTTAACCATGACCATGCTGCGGACAAATTGCGGTACGTCGGAAATTTTTTGTGTGGAAATTTTAAAGTTTTCAATGGCGCGCAAAGTATGGATGCCCCAATATACTTCAGCAGGGATCTCGCGGTCGCCCAGTAAATCGTGTTCGATTCGTACAGTCATTTCTCTTACCTTCTCGTATAGTTGTGTTGGTGTGCATTATGCGTTTGGAACATTAGCCCAGTTCGGCAAGATTGTCCAGTCTATAAGGCTTAATCGTCAGGATGAAAGCGTGCCGCTTCGCGTTCCTTAGCAACTGTATCTTTGTCTTTCAGCTTCGCGCCCAGACCCAACATTTTTTCGTATTCGGATTGCGGCGTGCCGTCTTCCTGCATACCGAACGCGCTGGCATTGACCCAGAGGGCGAGTAGGGAAACGATAATGGCGAAAAAGCCGACGATATACCAAAACATTTTTTTCTTCCTTGTGTGTCTGCGTGTGCAGATTGTTGTGGTTTGTAAAGATGTGAATGTAGCACAAACGCGGTTGGGTTTAAATTCTTCTCCCGCATCCTTTCATTGATTTACCTGTAAGTGTTTAGAAAGGAAAAGGCCGTCTGAAAAGTAAGACTTTTCAGACGGCCTCGGGGCTTTGTCGGGAAGATTAGCCGCCGCATGCGCCGCAGCAACCGCCTTCGCTGTGACCGCCGCGTTTTTCTTCATTGTTGATAACGGGCAGCTCGGTTTCTTCGGTTTGCTCTTTTTTATCTTCAGGCAAATCGTTTACTTTGATTTTGTTTTCTTCGGCCATGATACATCCTTTCAATGGATTGGGGAGTGGAAAGATTCATAAAGATAGCATCTTTAAGCGGATAAACCAAGTAGCACAAATCTGCCTTGTGATAATACCATGACTTGGAACGATAAATTTGCTTGTAAAAGCGTTAAGGCCGTCTGAAAAAATCCAAAGAGGAGTGTTGGTTTTTATGGTTTGAAATGGCAACAGAAAGATTTAAGAATGCTTGATCTGAAGGGATAAACTGACATTGATTTCAAAAAACAATACAATGTTATCATCATCTGGAAACAGCCAATTTATCGGAGCATATATGTATTCATACCACAGCGAACGCCATTTCAGCGACCGCAACAACTGGCTTCGGGCAAGCGTATTGGGTGCCAATGACGGCCTGATTTCCACTGCCTCGCTGTTGACGGGCGTAGCCGCTGCCACGCCAGATTTCCAAACCCTGCTGTTGACGGGCGTTTCTGCGCTGATTGGGGGCGCGGTGTCAATGGCGGCGGGGGAGTATGTTTCCGTGTCCAGCCAATCGGATACGGAAAAAGCCGATTTGCACAAAGAACGCTACGAATTGGCAAATAATCCTGATGCGGAGTTGGAAGAGCTGACTGAAATTTACCGCCGCCGTGGTTTGTCCGACCCGCTCGCCGCAGAGGTGGCCAAAGCATTGATGGAACACGATGCGCTCGCCGCCCACGCTCGTGATGAAATCGGCATTACCGAAACCTCTGCCGCCCAACCCATGCAGGCCGCGCTGGCTTCTGCCGCTTCATTTTGTGCCGGCGCGATTTTGCCTTTACTGGTCGCGTTGACGGCTTCTACTGCCATTGTTCCGGCCTTGGCAGTTTCCACTTTATGCGGACTGGCCGGACTGGGTTATGTCTCCGCCAAACTTGGTGGCGCGCCTGTCGTTCCTGCCGTTTTGCGCGTGTGCTTATGGGGCGTTGCGGCATTGGTGATAACCGGATTTATTGGAAAA
>CAUSHT010000182.1:0-3100 GCA_963531275.1 uncultured Neisseria sp. | reverse complement strand
CGTCGGCGGCTTTGGTAAAGGCTTTGTAGGTCAGCGACTGCTTGTCGGGCGCGTGCAGGATGGTTTTCAAATCCGCCGCGATTTCAGACGGCATCTCGCCGCGTTTTAAGGCTTCCGCCCAAGCGTCAATTTGCGCGTCTTGTCGTTTTTTGCGTTCGATGGCGGCAAGCGCCTGTTTTAAGGTTTCTTCTGGCGCGGCTTTGAACACGCCTTTGGCTTTTTTGTAGAAATACATCGGCGCGGCGTAAAGCGCAATCAAAGTCGCCGCCAGCTCGGTTTTGGTCGGCGCATGGCCGAAATATTCTTCGGCGATGGCTTCGGCGGTAAATTCCTCTTCGCCGCATACTTCCCACAATAAATCGGTGTCGATGTCCGCCGCCTGCGCCTGCGCGTTCTCCAAAAACGCCGCCATATCGCCGTCAAACTCGGCAAAGACATTATTTGCCTTCACTTTGGTGCGTTTGCCGTGTTGGGTATCGACTTGGTAGGTGGCGTCGTTTTTTTGGACGATGGAGGCAACTTTGAATTGGCCGGACTCTTCGTAAAAGATATTCATTTTTTTAGGATTTTATGATTTGTAGGAAACGCGTGATTTTAGCAGATTTGCACAAGAAAGGCCGTCTGAAAAACATACTTTCAGACGGCCTGTTCAAACGGCGGATGATTAATACTGATATGCCGCCAGTTTGCGTTTGATTTCAGGCAGGGCTGCGCGTGCGGCCTGTTCACCCAGTTGGATGGCGCGTTGTTTTTGGTCGAAACCGCCAATCGAGCCCAGCTCCAAAACCTGCGGTTTGATGACCACATTGGCTTGGCCCAATTCTTGGCGCAAGGCGGTTTGGCTCATCACGTTGATGGTTTGGTCAAGATAGGAGAACATGCCTTGGCTGACGTTTTTGGCCGGACGGGCGGAAATATCGACGGCAATGATGAAGTTTGCGCCCAGTTTTTTCGCCGCGCTGACCGGTACGGGTTGCGACAGGCCGCCGTCTACATATTTGCGGTTGCCGATAACGACAGGCTGGAATACGTTTGGAATCGACGCGGAAGCGCGGACAGCCTGTCCGGCATTGCCTACGTTGAACACCACCGGTTTGCCGCTTTCAAAATCGGTCGCAACGGCGGCAAATTTGATGGGGAACTGCTGCATCGGGCGGTTGCCGACTTTGCGGTTGATGTAGTTTTGCAGTTTTTCGCCTTTGATGAAGCCGCTGGTGGACAAGGTCAAATCCACCAAATCGGTTTTACCCAAAATTTCAGCTTCCAATTCGAGGCGGTCGGGCGACATTCCCGAAGCGTACATACTGCCGACAATCGAGCCTGCGGATGTGCCGGTAACGATTTTGATCGGAATATTGTTTTCTTTCAAAACCTTAATAATCCCGATATGGGCAAAGCCTTTGGACGCGCCGCCGCCCAAAGCCAGCGCAACCGTGGCTTTCGGTTTGGGTGCAGTATGAGAAACCGTATTTTGACCCTGCGTAGAAGGTTTGGATTGAGGCGCGTTGCCGCTCGGACAGGCGGCCAATACCAAGACGGACGAAGCGGCTAAAAACGTTTTGAATGTGGAAAAAAGTTTATTCATGTTCAGACAGCCTTTAATATGTCGAAAGGGTTATTTTACTCTGAAATTAAGTCGAAAGGCCGTCTGAAATCAGGTTTCAGACGGCCTTGTAAATCCAGCTTAAGCCAATTCGAGCTGTTTTTCCAAACTTTCGACCAGTTGGTCGTCCAAATTCAAAGCTTGGGACAAACGGCTCAGGAACACGATTTCCTTGCGCGACAAGTCTGCGCAGACCAATCGGGCCGCCAGATAAGTTTCGGCTGCCAAAGCCTCGTCATTGCCGACAGAAGCGGCAATTTGCTCGATAGAGGCCGGTTGCGCATATTCCGCCTGCAACCATGCCGCCGTTTCCGCATCGCTGCCGCTTTCATGCTCGATGGTCGCGCGTTCCGCATCGTCAATCAGGCCGTCTGAAGCCGCCGCCGCAATCATCGTTTGCAAAATCACACGGCTGTGGTTTTCGCCAATCAGACCGGCAGGTTGGAATGCACTTTGCGGCAATTCGTCCTGCTGGCGGTTTTGTTTCCAGTTTTGATAGCCTTTATAAGCCAGAAAACCCAAAGCAGCGACCGAGCCGGCCTTTACCAGCTTCTTCGTATTTTTCTTTTTCAACAGCATCGATGCCAAAGCACCCGTCAACGCGCCGCCGCCGAAAGAATTGAGCGGGCTGTCCGCCACTGCTTTGCCGCCTTTTTGAGCCGCACCCAAAACCTGATTGAGCAACTGACTGAAATCCATAAAAAAATCTCCTGAAAACCAATATATTGCAAATATAGAGTAGAAACACCCAAAAACCAAGCCAAAGAAAGTTAAAAGGTGCAAACAAGTTTTCAGACGGCCATAGCCGACTTTCGGTACAATCACACCATTCCAAACAATAAGCCCCATCATGACCGATACCGCCCAAATCATTACCAGCTATGGCCGCCGCTATATTGTCCGCACCCCTGACGGCCAAACATATGACGCCACCACCCGCAAAAAACGTGTCGATTTCGCCTGCGGCGACCAAGTCCGCATCAGCCCCATCAACGGCGAACAAGTCGTGATTGAAGACTACCTCCCGCGCGAAAGCCTGCTCTACCGCCAAGACGCATGGAAAACCAAACTGATTGCTGCCAATGTTACCCAACTGCTCATCGTAACCGCCGCCAGCCCCTCACCCAGCGAAGCCCTATTGCAACGCGCCCTCCTCGCAGCCGAAGCAGCCGGCATCGACGCCGTCATCATCCTCAATAAAGCCGACCTCCCCGAAACCGCCCAATGGCGCGAGAAACTCAAATTCTACGAAACCCTCGGCTACTCCGTGGTCGAAACCAACGCATTGGAAAATGCCGACATCCTGCGTCCCATATTAGAAGGGCAAACCAACATCCTGCTCGGACAAAGCGGCATGGGCAAGTCCACCCTGACCAACGCCCTACTCGGCAACCAAGCCGCCCGAACCGGCGACATTTCCACCGCGCTCGACTCCGGCAAACACACCACCACCCACGCCCAACTCTACGATTTAAACGCAGAAACCCGACTCATCGA
>CAUSHT010000181.1:0-3106 GCA_963531275.1 uncultured Neisseria sp. | reverse complement strand
GCTTAAAACCAAGCTACTGTTAAAGGCCGTCTGAAACCTGTTTTTCAGACGGCCTTTTGTTACAATAACGCTTTTGCGTTTCTAAGGCTTTTCCATGTCCAAACCCACCGTTTCCCCGATGATGCAGCAGTATCTCGCCATCAAATCACAACACGCCGACAAGCTGGTGTTTTACCGCATGGGCGACTTTTACGAGTTGTTTTTGGATGACGCGGTGGAAGCGGCGAAGCTGCTGGACATTACCCTGACCACGCGCGGGCAGATGGACGGCGTGCCGATTAAGATGGCAGGCGTGCCGTTTCATGCGGCGGAGCAGTATCTGGCGCGACTGGTGAAGATGGGCAAAAGCGTGGCGGTGTGCGAGCAGGTGGGCGAAGTCGGCGCGGGTAAAGGGCCTGTGGAGCGCAAAGTCGTGCGCATCGTTACGCCTGGCACGCTGACCGACGCGGCGTTTTTGGAAGACAAGGAAACCAACCGCATTGTGGTGGTAAACGCAGACAAGAAAAACGTTGCCATCGCATGGGCTTCTTTGCAAAGCGGCGAATTCAAAACCAAGCTGACGACGGCGGACAAACTTGCCGACGAGCTGGCGCGTTTGCAGGCGGCGGAAATCCTGTTGCCCGAAGGCAAAAGCCTGCCTAATGGTTTTCAGACGACCTCCGCCAACATCACGCGCCTGAACTCATGGCAGTTTGCCGCCGACGCGGGCGCGAAATTGTTGACCGAATACTTCGGCTGCCAAGACCTGCACGGCTTCGGTTTGGACGGCAAGGAACACGAAGCCGCCGTCGGCGCGGCGGGCGCGTTGTTGAACTATATCCGCCTGACGCAAAACCTGATGCCGCAACACCTCGACGGCATTTCGCTCGAAACCGACAGCCAATATATCGGCATGGACGCCGCCACACGCCGCAATCTCGAAATCACGCAAACCCTCTCCGGCAAAAAATCGCCGACCCTGTTTTCCATACTCGACGGCTGCGCCACCCACATGGGCAGCCGCCTCTTGGCACTCTGGCTGCACCACCCCTTACGCAGCCGCGCCCACATCCGCGCCCGCCAAGAAGCCGTTGCCGCATTGGGTTCGCAATACGAAACCCTGCAAGGCCGTCTGAAAAACATCGCAGACATCGAACGCATCGCCGCCCGCATCGCCGTCGGCAACGCCCGCCCGCGCGACCTCGCCGCCCTGCGTGACAGCCTGTTTGCCCTATCCGAAATCGAATTATCCGCCGAGGGCAGCAGCCTGTTGGAAACCCTCAAAGCCGTTTTCCCCGAAACCCTGCCCGTTGCCGAAACCCTCAAAGCCGCCGTAATGCCCGAACCCGCCGTTTGGCTCAAAGACGGCGGCGTCATCAACCAAGGCTATTGCGCAGAACTCGATGAACTGCGCCATATCCAAAACCACGGCGACGAATTCCTGCTCGACCTCGAAGCGCGCGAACGCGAACGCACCGGCCTCTCCACCCTCAAAGTCGAGTTCAACCGCGTCCACGGCTTCTACATCGAGCTATCCAAAGTCCAAGCCGAACAAGCCCCCGCCGACTACCAACGCCGCCAGACCCTGAAAAACGCCGAACGCTTCATCACCCCCGAACTCAAAACTTTTGAAGACAAAGTCCTGACCGCGCAAGAGCAGGCATTGGCATTGGAAAAACGCCTGTTTGAAGCCCTGCTGAAAGAAGTTCAGACGGCCTTGCCGCAGCTTCAAAAAGCCGCCAAAGCCTCCGCTGCGCTGGACGTACTCTCCACCTTCGCCGCCACCGCCGCCGAACGCGGCTTCGTCTGCCCCGAGTTCGCCGACTACCCCGTCATCCATATCGAAAACGGCCGCCATCCCGTCGTCGAGCAGCAAGTGCGCCACTTCACCGCCAACCACACCCGCCTCGACCACAAACACCGCCTCATGCTCCTGACCGGCCCCAACATGGGCGGCAAATCCACCTACATGCGCCAAGTCGCCCACATCGTCCTCATGGCGCACACCGGCAGCTTCGTCCCCGCCGACACCGCCCAAATCGGCCCCATCGACCAAATATTTACCCGTATCGGCGCATCGGACGACCTAGCTTCCAACCGCTCCACCTTCATGGTCGAAATGAGCGAAACCGCCTACATCCTCCACCACGCCACCGAGCAATCCCTCGTCCTTATGGACGAAGTCGGACGCGGTACTTCGACTTTTGACGGCCTCGCCCTTGCGCAAGCTATTGCCGAACACCTGCTGCAAAAAAACAAATCCTTCAGCCTCTTCGCCACCCACTATTTCGAGCTGACCAAACTGCCCGAAGCCCACGCAACGGCGGTCAACATGCACCTATCCGCACTCGAACAAGGACAAGACATCGTCTTTCTCCACCACATCGAACCCGGCCCTGCCAGTAAAAGCTACGGCATCGCCGTCGCCAAACTCGCCGGCCTGCCCAACCGTGCACTCAAAGCCGCCCAAAAACATTTGGACGAACTCGAAGCCCAAGCCGCCGCCAACCGTCCGCAGTTGGATATTTTCAGCTCCATGCCGTCTGAAAATAGGGCGGATGAGGAAGAGCCGGAAATTGAACCGGTTTGCCATGCCCAGACCGATGAGTTGGCCGAAGCATTGGCGCAAATCCAGCCCGACAACCTTACGCCGCGCGAAGCCTTGGATGCCTTGTACCGTTTGAAAGAAATCTGCAATAAGGTGTCGTAAACAACGCAAAGGCCGTCTAAAACAGGGGAAACATATAATGAGTTTTGCTGACATTACCGTGGTGGGTATTACCGGCGCAGATTCTTATACCGAGGGCACGATGTACGCCGTTGCCCGTAGTTGCGCCGAATTGCCCGGAAGCCACGGATTGCTGATCAGCCCGAGCCGTCCGCAAGGTTTGCCGGAAAATATCCTGCATCAGCCTTGCCGGCCATTCGGTTATCTGGAATACAATCTGTTTGTTTTGTACCAACTGATGTATTACATCGAAACCGATTATTGTTTGATTGTTCAAAATGACGGCTGGGTGTTGAACGGTCAAAACTGGCAGGACGCCTATCGGGAATATGACTACATCGGCGCACCTTTGCCGATTTTGTTGGAAACCGAAGCCGACGGGCAGTTTTTCCTGAAGGG
>CAUSHT010000180.1:0-3143 GCA_963531275.1 uncultured Neisseria sp. | reverse complement strand
CAATAAAGGCCGTCTGAAATATCATTTTCAGACGGCCTTTTCTTCAACTGACTTCAAACCTTTCTATATCGACTTTATATTTTGCATTTCATGTTTTTTACCGGTTTCATTTGAAACCGACGGCTCAATTCACATATCGCAATCAAATTTTCTTCTTCCGGCTATTTAAATTCAATTAAATCTCCCTTCTTCTCGACCAACCCAATTCAAATTCAGACCTGCTTTATCTTTTCAGCCGGATTCATCATATGCGCTTGGATTATCTTATAAAACAAAATTTTACTTTATTTTTTAACAAATAAAAACCATTATCAAAATATTTGTAAAGTTCAATAATATGTTATATAGTAGCAGCTTCGTTTCTGAGGTAACTATCATGAATCCGAATTTCAAATTAAATCTACTAACATTATCTTTACTGGCTATAACAAGTATCGCACACGCAGAAGAAGAGGTTTCAACTCAAGAGCTTGATGAAATTCAAGTCAAAGGCAAACACATTGCCAAAGAGAAAAAAGTTTTTACCGAAGGCCAAGCCAAAAGTTCGCGTGAACGCGTTTATCAATCCAGCGAAAACATCGATACCATCGTTCGGAGCATGCCCGGCGTTTTCACCCAACAAGACAAGGGATCGGGGGTATTGGCGGTCAATATCCGTGGTGATAGCGGTTTGGGACGTGTCAATACGATGGTTGACGGCGTAACCCAAACCTTCTATTCCACTTCCGCCGATGCCGGACGCAGCGGCAGCTCCTCGCAATTCGGTACGGCACTGGATCCCAATTTTATTGCCGGCGTCGATGTAACCAAAGGCAGTTTCTCGGGTGCCAACGGCATCAATACCTTATCCGGTACAGCCAATTTCCGTACTTTACGGGTAGACGATGTGGTACACGGAAACCATACCTTCGGCCTCTTGACCAAAGGATTGACCGGCACAAACAGCACCAAAAGCAACTTTATGGCAACCGGAGCAGTACAAAAATGGTTTGACAGCGGTGCGCGCGTTGGCGCGTTATATGGTTACAGCCACCGTAATGTCGAGCAAAACTATAAAGTGGGCGGCGGCGGTCAGCGTATCGGCAATTTTGGCGAGGAATATTTGGACCGTAAAAAACAAGAATATTTTGAAAGCAACTTATTGAAATTCGACCACGAACAAAATCTCTGGGTTCGCGATTTTTCCAAACATAACGCAGTCGGCAAAAGCTATTGGGACTACCCTTTCTCCAAAAAATATAACGATCCTGAGGTTTTGCAAAGAGATTATGTCGATGACTTGGAAAGAAGCTGGAAAGAGAATCTGGCACCGCAATGGGATCTGACACCTATCGACCCGACCAGCCTGCAACAACGCTCAAACAGCCATTTGGTCAAAGTGGAATACGAAAACGACAACAACAAGCTGGATCTTCAGCTTCGTACCATGAACAACCGTATCGGCAGCCGCAAAGTAGAAAACCGCAACTACCAAGCCAATTACAATTTAAACATTGGCGATTATGTCGATTTAAACGTGTTGGCCGCCCATAATCTGGGTAAACAAAAATATCCGAAAAACTCACGTTTTTCAGGATGGGGGCTGTTGGATTATTTGGAAACCAAAAACACAGCCAATCTTTTGGATATCAACAACAGCTTTTCTTTCAAACTTCCCAACAAAACAGATTTAAAAGCTACTGTCGGTTTCAATTTCTTTAAAAACCAATACAGTAAAAACCGCTTTCCGGAAGAGCTGAGCCTGTTTTACGACGGACCCGATCAAGATGCCGGCCTGTACAGTTTTTTAGGCCGCTTCAAAGGCGACAAAGGAATATTTCCTCAGAAATCAACGATATTGCAACCATCAGGCCAGCAAAAATTCAATACCTTCTATTTTGATACTTCCTTGAAAAAAGGCATTTATCAATTGAATTACAGCGCCAATATGGTCAACTACCGCTACAAAGGCGAATATACCGACTACTTCAATACCCAAGAAGACTTTAAAAAAGCATTTGGAGAAGATTCTGAAATTTATAAACAGCATTGCACACCAAGCTGCGACCTTTACGAACCGGTTTATACCAAATCCGGTAAAAAGCATGCGGTAAACCATTCTGTGGCATTAAACATCAATGTCAACGACTACTTTATGCCGTTTATCAGCTATTCGCGCACGCATAGAATGCCGAATATTCAAGAAATGTATTTTTCACAAATCGGCGACTCCGGCGTCAATACCGCCCTCAAGCCGGAACAGGCCAATACTTACCAAATAGGCTTCAATACCTTCAAAAAAGGGATTTTCAAGCCGGATGATGTATTGGGTTTCAAACTGGTCGCCTATCGCAGTAGGATAAACAACTATATTCACAATGTTTATGGCAAATGGTGGGATTTGGATAAAGCACCAAGCTGGGTAACCAGCACCGGCCTGCAATACTCCATCCAGCATCGAAACTACGCCAAACCTGTTCATAAAAATGGTTTGGAAGTGGAAATGAACTATGATTTCGGCCGCTTTTTTACAACCCTGTCTTACGCCTATCAAAAAACCAACCAGCCGACCAACTATAGCGATGCCAGCGAATCGCCCCGCAACTCTTCTAAAGAAGACCAAATCAAACAAGGCTACGGCTTAAGCAAAATTTCCCGCCTGCCCCGAGATTACGGTCGGTTTGAATTGGGCTCACGCTGGTTGGGCAACAAATTGACCATCGGCGGCATTATGCGCTATTACGGCAAAAGTACACGGGCAACGACTGAGGAAGAATTTGTTGACGGGACAACCGGTGCCAATACCTACTCTTCACACCAAATGGGCAGAAGGGTGATCAAAAAAACAGAAAGCATCAACAGACAGCCGCTGATTTTTGATTTCTATGCCAATTATGAACCGAAGAAAAACCTTATCCTTCGTTTCGACATTCAAAATGCGTTCAATAAACGCTATATCGATCCTTTGGATGCCGCAAACGATGCCGCGACTCAGCGCTATTTCAGCGTATTTGAAAGAAAAGGCGGTTTAGATGACGAAGAAGTCGAATGTGATGCCAACGGTTTATGCAATGGCAAATATGGCGGCACGACACGCTCCGTCTTGAACAACTACGCACGAGGCAGGACTTTGCTGTTTACCATCAGTTATAAGTTCTAAACCT
>CAUSHT010000179.1:0-3166 GCA_963531275.1 uncultured Neisseria sp. | reverse complement strand
GGCGTATTGGGACGTGTAACGATACCGATGTTTTTAAATGGGCTTTTCATGATAGTAGGCCGTCTGAAATTAAGTGTCTAATCTATCCAGATATCGCGCTCGAGCCGGTCGAGGCGTTCGTTTAGGCGGGCAACATCGTCACGCAGTTTGTCCACTTCTTCCAACCATGCGGCAAGCGTGGCTTGGTCGATAACAGGGGATTCGGGTTCGCGTGAAAAGTCGCTGATTTGCTCGGCAATGCTTTTGCCGATTTTTTTCATGGTACGGCCGATGTCGCCGGCGCGCGAGCTGATGCTTTCTGCAGCCACATGACCGAATACACGCGCCAAATCTTCGCTCGGATAATAGCGCAGTCCACCCAAAATAGGAAGGACGGACATGCCCAAGACCAAGTCGCCTTCGAGGCTGATGTCGCCCACGCCGGGCTGGCCGCCTTGGAGGATTTTTTGGATAGCGCTGTTATGGAATGTGATGTTGGTGTCGGCGGTTTCGTTTGCGGTTTCAAGAAAACCTTGTTCGCTGATGCGTCCGGTCAGTCTGAAACCGGTCAGGCTGATGCAGATGATGCTGCCTGCAAATTCAGACAGCTCGCGCTGTTGCTCTGGATTTTGCTGTATCAGGTGGTTGATAAGGGGAAATAGGGCGGACATGGTTTACTCTAAATGCCGTCTGAAACGGATGAATGGATTGAGTCGCAATTTTACAGGCTTAGACCGTCTGCGCAAACGGTATTTACAATTTTGCCGTTGCTTTTGTCATCAACGATGAAATCTGGAGCCGGTAGGCCGAGTTTGGCCGCTTCGGCAGCATAAAATTCGGCCCGGCTTGGGTGGCGAGGTTCGACAATATTGCGGATACGCTTGCCGTCAGCTTGGCAGGCCGTCTGAAAAAGGACTTGGACGGCCAAGTCTTTATGAAGAATATTGACGGGTTGATTGCCGCCTTGAATGCGTGTTTTTTGAACCAGCTTGGTAACGGGATGACGGTCGGCGGAATAAAGTCCGCTCAGCCGCAGTATGTCGATATGGGGTACGGCACTTTCAAGCAAGGTTTGTTCAACCGCGAGGATTTGACGGGCGGATTCGGTTTGCGGATCGGGCGGCGTGGTTTCATCGCATATGCGTGCTTGGTCGCCATACACGCTGGTGCTGCTGGTAAAGATAATGTGTTGTGCCTTGCATTGCTCGGCAAGTTGAATCCATTTTTTCAGGGTATCGGCGTAATGGTTTAATGACGAAGGCGGAAGTAGGCAGAACCATGTCGGCTTGTTGATATGGTTTTGCCACAAGGTCGAACCGTGAAAAAGATCGTCTTGATTCAAATCGATGATGTCGAGTTCAATCGGTAGATTGATGTCGTCGGAGGTCAGGTTGCGTTTGATGGCGGCTACCTGACTGCCTTGCTCATAAAATTTCTGCGCCAGCGGCAGGCCGAGATAGCCTAGGCCGAGAATGGAAATATCGGGAAGGTGCATAAATAAAGCATCCGAAAATTAACAGGCCGTCTGAAAATCGCTTTAACTTGGTTAAAGCCACGTTTTCAGACGGCCTTTGTATGGAAAAAATTAATGGTTGCTGCCGATTTTTTGGTCGAATTCGGCACGGTGTTCCGGCAGGAGGTAAGGGCGCAACAGGCTGAGTGTGCGGCTGATGCCCCGTACTTTGGAATCTTCGGTCAACTTGGCGCGGCCGCGCAGGGAGCTGTCGAAGTCGAACCAGTATTTTGTCACCATCCACATATTGACGGCAAGGTCGTTCATGGCGGTTTGGTCTGCGCTGATGATGTTCAGGCCGTTGAGCTGGGTCAGCAGGTTGACCAACAGCGGGGAAACTTTGGCTTGGGTAAAGGTATTGTGTTCGCCCAATAATTCGGCACTGCGGGCAAGCAGGGTATTTACATCGCTGAAAAGGAAACGGTATTCCCACATCACATCATAAATACCGGCCATGTAGTTGATGGAGTCTTCCACATTAGACGGTAATACGGCTTCGTTAAGATAGGCAAGCAGGGCTTCGCTGTAACGCTTAAACAATTGGACGATGATTTCGTCTTTGTTGCGGAAATGGTAGTAGAGGTTGCCCGGGCTGATGCCCAAGTGGGCGGCAATATGGTTGGTGCTGATATTGCGCTCGCCTTCTTCGTTGAACAAGGCGAGGCTGGCATTGATGATTCGTGTGTAAGTGTTGACTTTAGCAATGCGCGGCATGGGATACACTCCTTTGTTTTATAGGCTGTATGAAGTAGGCAGCCAGTTGGGTTCTGCGTGTAATTCTACCTGAAATTGAGTAAATACTGTATTACAAACATATTGTGCCAGCTGGTGGATATCTTGCGCGGATGCATTGTTTTTATTCACCAAAACCAAAGCCTGTCTGTCATGCACTGCCGCACCGCCGATCTGATGGCCTTTCAGACGGCATTGGTCAATCAGCCAGCCGGCCGCGAGTTTGACCGAACCGTCAGGCTGCGGATAGCATGGCATATTGGGGTATTGCTGCAACAAATCGGCCGCTTTTTCAGCGCTGACAACAGGGTTTTTAAAGAAACTTCCGACATTACCAAGTACGTTAGGATTAGGCAGTTTACTGTTGCGGATTGCACACACTGCATCGGAAACATCTTTGGCCGTCACTTCTCGGCCTTGGCTCAATTCGGCAACCGCTGCTGCCAAATCGCCATAGCCCAAGTTCGGCACAAAATGCTCTTTCAATGCAAATACAACCGAAACAATCACATAACGGCCTTTGCCTTCCTGTTTGAACAGGCTTTCACGATAGGCAAAGTCACAGTCGGCATTGGAAAGCTCGACAAAGGTTTCCGTATCCAAATCAAAGCAGCGTACGCTATGAATCACATCTTTCGCTTCCACGCCGTATGCGCCGATGTTCTGCACGGGTGATGCGCCGACCGTACCCGGAATCAGGCTCAGGTTTTCCAGCCCGCTTAAACCCAGTCCAACCGTATGCAAAACAAAATCATGCCAAATTTCCCCGGCTTGCGCTTCGATATAAACCAGGTCGTCTGAACGCTCAATTTCACGAACTCCCTTGTTTTCCATATGCACAACCAGACCGGCATAGTCTTCCATCAACAGGATATTGCTACCGCCGCCAAGCCATAAAACAGTATTTCGGTTGAACTCGGGTAGCCGGACGATGTCGCGCAA
>CAUSHT010000178.1:0-3183 GCA_963531275.1 uncultured Neisseria sp. | reverse complement strand
AAAACATAAAAAGGCCGTCTGAAACTTGATATTCAAAGCATTCAGACGGCCTTTTAAATATTTAAACTGTGGATAACTTTGTGAATAAGTGTGGATTAAAGCTTATGTCCGCACACTGTTTCGTATTGTTTTTCAGTAATCGTGCCGCTCATGACGCTCATTGGGCGGATACTGGTCGGCGTATAGCTTTGGTTGGAAATTACCCGGCCGTGTTCGTCCATCAGTTGTAGCGCTGCTAGACGATAGGTTTTGTTTGAGCAATGAATTTCCCAGCTGCCAATGGCCGTTTTATAGGCAGGCGTGTTGACGAAACGTTCCTCTTTCAGTTTGGAAACGGTTTTTTTATCGCGGAAAGTAACCAGTGCACCATTTCTTTTAATGCTGCTTTTATCAATGGCCACTTTGATATTGCCTTCAGAGATGGTGCCGATGTTGATCCAGCTGCCACCGCCGCTCGATGTGGTGGTTGTTTCACAGGCACTCAACATCAAAGCCGCAAATACGGTTGCAGCTAGGGAAAAACGTTTGATATTCATAAAACCTCATTATTTATAGAAAGTCAGCCGATATTATCCGTGAAGATGGCATATATCGTAAATCGAATTTGCAAAGTTGAACCTCTGAAAAGAATTTTATGAGAAATACGCTGAAAAGGCCGTCTGAAACCTGCTTTTCAGACGGCCTTGAAGTGTAAAATCATGTATAATTGCAAACAATTTGGTTTTCATCCCATAGGAAGATCCGACATGATTAACCCTATCGCTGCACTTTCCCCATTAGATGGCCGCTACGCCAAATCCGTTGAAGCATTGCGTCCGATTTTCTCCGAATACGGCCTGATGCGTGCGCGTGTCAAAGTTGAATTAAACTGGCTCAAAGCTCTTGCCGCCGAGCCTAAGATTGCAGAAGTTCATGCTTTCAGCGATTTTACGCTTGCCGAAATCGACAAAGTGATCGAAAACTTCTCACTTGAAGATGCCGCCGCCGTCAAAGCCATTGAGGCGACCACCAATCACGACGTCAAAGCCATCGAGTATTGGCTTAAAGAACGCTTCTTCGGCGTGCCTGAAGTGGCTGCTGCCAGCGAGTTCATCCACTTTGCCTGCACCAGCGAAGACATCAACAACCTGTCCCACGCTTTGATGCTGCAAGAAGCGCGTGAGACTGTTTTGCTGCCGAAACTGGCCGAAATCATCGAAAAACTGACCGGCATGGCGCATGAGTTGGCTGCCGTTCCTATGATGAGCCGCACGCATGGCCAGCCTGCGACGCCAAGCACACTGGGTAAAGAAATCGCCAATGTCGTGTACCGCCTGCAACGTCAGTTTAAAAACCTGCAAGCGCAAGAGTTCCTCGGCAAAATCAATGGCGCAGTCGGCAACTACAATGCCCATATGGTCGCTTATCCCGATGTGGATTGGGAAACCCATTGCCGCAACTTCGTTGAAATCAGCCTCGGCCTGACCTTCAACCCTTACACCATTCAAATCGAGCCGCACGACTATATGGCGGAATTCTTCCAAGCCATCAGCCGTGTTAACACGATTCTGCTCGACTTCAACCGCGATGTTTGGGGCTATATTTCTTTGGGTTACTTCAAACAAAAAGTCAAAGCAGGCGAAGTCGGCTCTTCCACCATGCCGCACAAAGTCAATCCGATCGACTTTGAAAACTCCGAAGGCAACCTCGGTATGGCCAATGCCGTATTGGGCTTTTTGTCTGAAAAACTGCCGATTTCCCGTTGGCAGCGCGACCTGACCGACAGCACCGTATTGCGTAATATGGGTGTAGGCGTGGGCTATACCGTATTGGGCTTTGCCGCCCATCTGCGCGGTCTGAACAAGCTTGAACCGAATCCTGCCACCCTTGCTGCCGATTTGGACGCTACTTGGGAGCTGTTGGCCGAACCGATCCAAACCGTAATGCGTCGTTACGGCGTGGCCAATCCTTACGAGAAGCTGAAAGACCTGACACGCGGTAAAGACGGCATTACGCCTGAAGTGTTGAAACTCTTTATCGAGTCGTTGGAAATTCCGGCAGAAGCCAAAGTCAAATTGCTTGAGCTGACCCCTGCGTTGTATGTGGGTAAGGCCGAAGAGTTGGCAAAACGAATTTAAAAGGTTTTTGTAGGGCGCACTTTCTTAGTTATTGAGATTTTTTGATAGATAAGAAACCAACCCTTTGCATCCAACAAATTAAAAAGGCCGTCTGAAATCTCTTTCAGACGGCCTTTTTCGATTCAAACCGTTATTTCACTTTGTCTTTCAATGCGCCGTAGCCGGCTGCGTCCATTTCTTCCAAAGGAATGAATTTCAAACTTGCGCCGTTGATGCAATAGCGCAGGCCGCCTTTGTCTTTTGGGCCGTCGGCGAAAACGTGTCCCAAGTGTGAGTCGGCGGCATGGCTGCGCACTTCGGTGCGGCGCATGTTGTAGCTGAAATCGTCGTGTTCGGTAACGGCGGAGGCGTTAATCGGGCGGGTGAAGCTCGGCCAGCCGCAGCCGGAATCGAATTTGTCGGCAGAGCTGAACAGGGGTTCGCCGCTGACGACGTCCACATAAATGCCGGGTTTGAACAGATGGTCGTATTCGTGGCTGAAGGCGTATTCGGTCGCGCTTTTTTGGGTAACTTGGTATTGCTCTTCGGTCAGGATGCGTTTGAGTTCGGCATCACTGGGTTTTTTATACGTTGCCGCGTCGAAGCCTTTGCCTTGCGGGGCGGCTTTGCTTTTTCCCGGCAGCGGTTCGTCGGCTTTGCGGATGTCGATGTGGCAGTAGCCGTTAGGGTTTTTAATCAGGTAGTCCTGATGGTATTCCTCGGCATCGTAGAAGTTTTGCAGCGGCTCGTTTTCGACGACGAGGGGCTGTTGGTATT
The DNA here is from genome assembly GCA_963531275.1 of uncultured Neisseria sp. GTDB lineage: Bacteria > Pseudomonadota > Gammaproteobacteria > Burkholderiales > Neisseriaceae > Neisseria. The sequence goes on along the minus strand of CAUSHT010000178.1, from coordinate 310 downwards.
TTTGCTGCTCGCGTTTGAGGGCGGCGGCGATGACGGCCTTTTCGGCGGGGTCGGTGTAGTACACGCCGCTGCGGTATTGCGTGCCGGTGTCGTTGCCTTGTTTGTTGAGGCTGGTCGGATCAACGACGCGGAAATAGTATTGCAGGATGTCGTCGAGGCTGAGTTTGTCGGCATCGTAGGTGACTTTGACGGTTTCGGCATGGCCTGTATCACGGTAGGAAACGTCTTCGTAGCTTGGGTTTTCCGTTTTGCCGTTGGCGTAGCCGGATACTGCGTCAACCACGCCGTCTATGCGTTGGAAATAGGCTTC
>CAUSHT010000177.1:0-3196 GCA_963531275.1 uncultured Neisseria sp. | reverse complement strand
TGAAAAATTGAGTAGCAGAAGGTCGGTGGAAGCCCGGAAAAATCTGCATGGAGACAAATGTTGGGCAATGCCCACGCTAGACAAAGAGAACTACGACATGAGCCTGAAAAACCGCCATTTTCTAAAACTTTTGGATTTTACGCCGGAAGAAATTACCACCTATCTCGACCTTGCCGCCGAATTGAAAGCCGCTAAAAAAGCAGGGTGCGAGGTGCAGCGGATGCAGGGGAAAAACATTGCCCTGATTTTTGAGAAAACATCGACCCGCACTCGTTGCGCATTTGAAGTGGCCGCACGCGACCAAGGGGCAGGGGTAACTTATCTGGAGCCGTCTGCCAGCCAAATCGGGCATAAGGAAAGCATTAAGGATACGGCGCGTGTTTTAGGACGGATGTTTGATGGTATCGAATATCGTGGTTTTGGACAGGATGTGGTGGAAGAGCTGGCCAAGTATGCAGGCGTGCCTGTGTTCAATGGTTTGACCAACGAGTTCCACCCGACCCAAATGCTCGCCGATGCGCTAACGATGCGCGAACATAGCGACAAGCCTTTGAACCAAATTGCGTTTGCCTATGTCGGCGATGCGCGTTACAACATGGCCAATTCGTTGCTGGTGTTGGCTGCAAAACTGGGCATGGATGTGCGTATCGGTGCGCCGAAAAGTTTATGGCCGTCTGAAAACATTATCGAGACAGTGCAGGCTGTTGCCAAAGAGACCGGCGGACGGATTCTGTTGACGGAGAATGTGAAAGAAGCCGTGAAAGGCGTGGATTTTATCCATACCGATGTGTGGGTCAGCATGGGTGAGCCTAAAGAGGCGTGGCAGGAACGTATCGATTTGCTGAAAGATTACCGAGTTACGCCCGAATTAATGGCCGCGGCTGAAAATCCGCAAGTCAAGTTTATGCATTGCCTGCCTGCTTTCCATAATCGTGAAACCAAAGTCGGCGAATGGATTTATGAGACATTCGGCCTGAATGGTGTGGAAGTAACGGAAGAAGTCTTTGAAAGCGAAGCCAGCATCGTGTTTGATCAGGCAGAAAACCGGATGCATACGATTAAAGCGGTGATGGTAGCGGCATTGGGCGATTGATTGTTACGCTCAACATTGCTTACTGCTTGATTTAATAGAGATTGAATAAAGGCCGTCTGAAAGAAAGACTTTCAGACGGCCTTGTTATTTGATTGGGTTTATTGCCAAATCAGGACTTTGGGTTCGGGCGTCACTTGATAGCCTTCTTGACGCAATAGTTCGATTAAGCCTTTTTCGCTGGGTAAATGGGCAATGCCGACGGCAAAGAGGGTGCTTTGTTTGGCCGATTGCTTGCGGATTTCAGGTAGCCATGCCAAGTTGCGGCGGATCAGGAGGTCGTTTTTCAGCCAATCGGACATGGCTTTGGCGTACTTGGTATCAACAAGTCTGAGGGTGCGTTGTTCGGTTTCTTCCAAAAGTGGAATGAGTTCTTCAAAGCGGCCGTCTGAATAGGCTTGATGGAGTTTTTTGACATCTTCGGTTTCTTCTTTATTGGTTTTAATGCTGGCTTTCAGAAAGTTGAGCATGGTTTCTTCAGGCTGGGCTTTGAAGATCGCGGTAACATCGTCCAAGCTTTCTAATGAACCACGCGGCTTATTGATGTCGGCAGCCGCGTTGGTCAGTAACATATCTGCACCGGTTTCTGAGCTATACCCTTTGGGAAATGTACTGCCGGCAAAAATGAATGCGGCCCACGGATGGAGTTTGTCGGCAATTTGGGTGATGGGTCGGCTTTCTTCATTTTGTGAATAGATTTCTTGTAAAAGACGGAAATCTGTTTTGCCAAGCTTGCGGCTGAGCGGTTCGGTACTCATGACTTCTTTGAAGTATTTTTGATACATTTTTGCCGTTTCTGGGTTGCTGTCCGGCAGTGGATCAACTTCTGTGGTCAGTTGGTTGGTGGATTGCAACAGTTTGACCGCATTGGAAGACAAGGTCTGATTGGTTTTCCCCATGTGGATGGTGCCGAGCAGATAGGAATCGGGTTGGCCTTCTTTGCTGATTTTCCAAACATTGCTGGTCAGTTTAGGCTGCTGCCAATTGAGTTCGGCAGGTTTGCTATCGGGAGAAGTTGAGGCGGGTTTGCAGGCGCCCAAGGCGAGGGCGGTCAATGGCACAAGCAGGCAGGCAAGCAGTTTTTTCATGTTTTTCCTTATTGTGGTGTGCGGTAGGCAAGGGCAATTTAGAAATCGAGCAGGTTTTGAACCGGATGTTCGCCCGTTTCGGGTTTTTCCATTTTGCGGTTGCGGATTTTGGCCTTCCTGAGGGACAGAAGGTGCATGACTTGATGCTTTTGGCTGTCGGTCATCTGGAGCCAGTACAAGCGCTCTTCTCGGCTGCGCAGACAGCCTTTGCAATAACCTTTGGCATTGGCTTCGCAGACACCTATACAGGGACTGGGGATGGGGAAAAAATCAGGTTGTTCCATATTTTAAAAGCGTTTGAGATCTGAGACCGGATAAACCAAAATTGCAGACTGCATTTGTATTTGTCTAAACACGATCGGTGTATCCAGCAGGGTTCCTATCAATGTCCAATTGAGTTGATCATTTCAATAAATTTATATCTGCCACCCTAGGCATAAAAAACCTAAGAGAAACCATAAATATATCGCAGAAGAGGTCAGTATCTTCCCTATCGTCAGATTTTTCCAATAAAACCCAAGTAAGAACATTATAAAAATTAAAGGAATTCCAATATAAATATAATATTTAAGCGAACCTAATTCACTGAACACGTTTATAACAGAATAGAGACCGATAAACCCACCTGACCAAAAAACAATTATTGCCGGCTCTAAAAAAATAGCCGTTATTAAATGAGGGAGCAGTATGATTTTTATCCATTCTTTATATTTGTTGTTCATTTTAATCTCAATTACTGCAATGGTATCGTATCCATTCAAATGGGGGAGCAAAGTATATAGTAACGTCACCAAGAAGAATTACGGTATGTTTGGCAGAATTATGTTTTAATACATATTTGGAGTTCCGCTATATTTTGATTTTCAGACGACCTATGTGTAGCCCCAACTATCTGCATTTTATGACTTAATCAGTTTGCGCAAAGACTGATTGTTGTATTTGATATCGGCAATCAGCCGGTCATATTGGTGCATTCTACGGAGCGAGCGGGTAATCAGATAGACCGAGAAAATAATCA
>CAUSHT010000176.1:0-3217 GCA_963531275.1 uncultured Neisseria sp. | reverse complement strand
AGTGCCATTGGATTAAAGTGTACAAACTGCCGGAAGGCGGCCGCAACAGCCGCGGTCGTCCGATCAACAACGTTATCCAATTGGAAGAAGGCGAAAAAGTCAGCGCCATCTTGGCCGTCCGCGAGTTCCCGGAAGACCAATACGTTTTCTTCGCCACTGCACAAGGCATGGTGAAAAAAGTCCAGTTGTCTGCGTTTAAAAACGTCCGCAGCCAAGGCATCAAAGCCATCGCACTTAAAGAAGGCGATTACTTGGTCGGCGCAGCGCAAACCGGCGGTGCGGACGACATTATGTTGTTCTCGAACTTGGGCAAAGCCATCCGTTTTAACGAGTATTGGGAAAAATCCGGTAACGATGAAGCAGAAGATGCAGATATTGAAACCGAAAATGAAGATTCAGACGGCCTAGATGATGAAAATGCCGAAAACGCATTGCCAAGCGGCAAACACGGTGTCCGTCCGTCCGGTCGCGGTAGCGGCGGTTTGCGCGGTATGCGTCTGCCGGCCGATGGCAAGATTGTCAGCCTGATTACCTTCGCCCCCGAGGCCGAGCAAAGCGATTTGCAAGTATTGACCGCTACCGCCAACGGCTATGGCAAACGTACCCCGATTGCCGATTACAGCCGTAAAAACAAAGGCGGCCAAGGCAATATCGCCATCAATACCGGCGAGCGCAACGGCGATTTGGTTGCCGCGACTTTGGTCAGCGAAACCGACGACCTGATGCTGATTACCAGCGGCGGCGTCCTAATTCGTACCAAAGTTGAGCAAATCCGCGAGACCGGCCGTGCTGCCGCAGGTGTCCGCCTGATTAATCTGGATGAAGGCGAAACCTTGGTCAGCTTGGAACGCGTGGCCGAAGAGGCTGAAGATGAAGCCGCTTTAGAAAGCGATGCAGCTGAAAACCAAGCGGTAGAAGCTGAAGATACTTCGTCTCAAGAATCTTAAACATCAATGAAAAAGGCCGTCTGAAAAGTTTTCAGACGGCCTGCTTATTCCAAAAGAAAATCCCGTGAGCGCAACCGAACCGTTCGATTTACCTCTTTTTCTGAAAAATCTGCCTAATCTGCCGGGCGTGTATCGTTTTTTTGACGAAGACAATAATGTTTTGTATGTCGGCAAAGCGGTCAATCTCAAGCGGCGCGTTTCCAGCTATTTCCAAAAAAACGACCATTCGCCGCGCATCGCATTGATGGTAAAACAGGTTCACCATATCGAAACCACCATCACGCGTTCCGAAGCCGAAGCGCTGATTCTCGAAAACAACTTCATTAAAGCCTTGTCGCCGAAATACAATATCCTTTTCCGCGATGACAAAAGCTATCCTTATTTAATGCTCAGCGGCCATCAATATCCGCAAATGGCGTATTACCGCGGCACGCTGAAAAAGCCAAATCAATATTTCGGCCCGTATCCCAACAGCAACGCCGTGCGCGACAGCATTCAAGTGTTGCAAAAAGTCTTTATGCTGCGTACCTGCGAAGACAGCGTATTCGAGCATCGCGACCGTCCTTGCCTGCTTTACCAAATCAAACGCTGCACCGCGCCTTGTGTCGGCCACATCAGCGAAGAAGATTATCGCGACAGCGTGCGTGAAGCAGCAACTTTCCTCAATGGCAAAACCGACGAACTGACGCGCACCTTGCAACACAAAATGCAAACCGCCGCCGCCAATCTGCAATTTGAGGAAGCCGCCCGTTACCGCGACCAAATCCAAGCGCTCGGCATCATGCAGAGTAATCAGTTTATCGACAGCAAAAATCCGAACAATCCCAACGATATCGATTTGCTCGCGCTGGCGGTTTCAGACGGCCTGGTTTGCGTACACTGGGTCAGCATCCGCGGCGGACGGCATGTCGGCGATAAAAGCTTTTTCCCTGACACCAAAAACGATCCCGAGCCAAACGGACAAGATTACGCCGAAGCCTTTGTCGCCCAACATTATCTGGGCAAAAGCAAACCCGACATCATCATCAGCAACTTTCCCGTTCCCGATGCGCTGAAAGAGGCTTTGGAAGGAGAACACGGCAAGCAGATGCAATTTGTCACCAAAACCATAGGCGAACGCAAAGTCTGGTTGAAAATGGCGGAACAAAATGCACAAATGGCGATTGCACAACGCCGCCTGCAACAAAGCAGCCAGCAACACCGCATTGATGAACTAGCCAAAATCCTCGGCATGGATTCAGACGGCCTCAACCGCCTTGAATGTTTCGATATCAGCCACACACAAGGCGAGGCTACTATTGCGTCCTGTGTTGTGTACGATGAGCAAAACATCCAGCCTTCGCAATACCGCCGCTACAACATCACGACCGCCAAGCCTGGCGACGATTACGCCGCTATGCGCGAAGTGTTGACGCGCCGTTACGGCAAAATGCAGGAAGCCGAAGCCAACGGCGAAAGCGTCAAATGGCCGGATGTCGTGTTGATTGACGGCGGCAAAGGGCAAATCGGCGTAGCCGTATCGGTATGGGAAGAACTCGGGCTGCACATACCTTTGGTCGGTATCGCCAAAGGCCCCGAGCGCAAAGCCGGCATGGAAGAACTCATACTGCCTTTTACCGGCGAAGTCTTCCGCCTGCCGCCCAACAGCCCGGCTTTACATTTATTGCAAACCGTACGCGATGAATCGCACCGATTTGCCATTACAGGCCACCGCAAAAAACGCGACAAAGCACGCGTTACCTCCTCACTCAGCGAAATCCCCGGTATCGGCAGCAAACGCCGCCAAGCATTGCTCACCCGATTCGGCGGCCTGCGCGGCGTGATTGCGGCCAGCCGCGAGGATTTGGAAAAAGTGGAAGGCATCAGCAAAGCATTGGCGGAAACCATTTACGAGCATCTGCACTGATTGGCTTGAACAGCAAAAAGGAACAATATGAAACCTGTCATCATCAAAAATATCGAGATCGGCAAAGGCATGCCTAAAATTGCCGTGCCGCTGGTGGCTGCTAATACGCAGGAATTGGCGCAGGCTTTGCGCGTATTGAAAGAGACAGCTTTTGACATTATTGAATTTCGTGCGGATTTTTTCCAAGCAGCACTTAATGCCGAATTTATTGCCGAGCAATTAGGTATTGTCCGACAGGCTTTTCCTGCCAAGCCCTTGCTGTTTACGTTTAGAAGGGCGCAAGAGGGCGGTAATACGCCTTGTTCGGAAGACTATTATTTTGAATTATTGGAAAAAATCATCTGTTCCAAACAAGCCGATATTA
>CAUSHT010000175.1:0-3224 GCA_963531275.1 uncultured Neisseria sp. | reverse complement strand
ATGTCTTCGAGGGCGTTTACGGCCACTTCGACCATTTTTTGCAGGTCTTGCAATTCTTGTTCGTTCATTATTTTCCTAGTTGAAATGTTTTCAGACGGCATTATAGCTTATCTGCCTGAATAAACGCTATTTTTCATAGAGTTTGTGTTGGCGGATGTATTGGGCGACGGATTGCGGCAGGCCGTCTGAATGGTGCGTTTTGGCGAGATTGGCGCGGATTTGGGTGGAGCTGGTGTTATGCAGCGGCGCGTTGAGGATGCGGACGCTGCCGTTTTGTAGGGCTTCGCCGAGCCATGCGTGTAATTCGCGCGGGGTTTTGTTGAGGTTGTCGCCTTGGCGCATGGCGATGGCGATATTAGTCTGGCGCACGAGGTTTTGCCATTTTTTCCATGTGTGCAGCTGCATCAGGCTGTCGCTGCCCATCAGCCACCACAGTTGCGCGCCGGGAAATTGCTGGCGGAAGATTTGGACGGTGTCAAACGTATAAGTCGCGCCGTCGCGGACGATGTCGCAGTCGCTGGCGGCGAATTTCGGCTCGTCGGCGATGGCGAGTTCGACCATGTTGAGGCGCTCTTGTGCCGGCGTGCGCGTGCTGTCTTTGTGGTACGGGTCGCCTGCCGGCAGGAAGACGACAAGGTCCAAACCGATTTCGTCGGCGAAGGCGCGGGCGATGTGGAAGTGGCCGTTGTGGATGGGGTCAAACGTGCCGCCGAATAATCCGATGTTTTTCATTTCGTGGTGGTGTCTGCATTAGATGTTTTGGCCGTCTGAAGCAGGCAGGCTGCCGTCAACAATCAGGTTGAGCTTGCCTGTGGTCGGGTGGATGACCAGGCCGTGGATGGCGATGTTGTCGGGCATCAGCGGATGTTTGCGAATCAGCTCGACGGTATGGCGCACGCTGTCTTCGACATCGTCAAAACCGGTCAGCCAGCCGTCCAAATCGATACCGGCATTGCGCAGGGTTTCGATGCGGTCGTCGGGGATATTGCTGTCGTGTACGCGTTGGAGGAACTCTTCGGCGTGTAATCCGCGCATACCGCAGTCGTGGTGGGCAATGACCATGATTTCTTTGACTTTGAGTTCAAATACGGCCACCAACAAACTGCGCATCACCGAACCCCAAGGGTGGGTCACCAGCGCGCCGGCGTTTTTGATGAGCTTGGCATCACCGTTTTTCAAGCCCAACGCGTTGGGCAACAATTCGATAATGCGTGCGTCCATGCAGGAGAGGATGGCCAGTTCGCGGCCGGGGTATTTGTTGGTAAAGTATTTTTCGTATTCGCCTGTTTCGACGAAATGTTGGTTATAGGCGAGGATTTCGCTCAATTCGCTCATGATGTGCTCGTTTCGGATGGTTTACTCTATTATAGCGGTTTTCGGGTAGTGCGGTTGTTTTGCAAATTCGCCGTAAACGGCTAAAATCGACGTATCTTTAGTTCTTTTGGAGGATGTGCCGTGTCTCAGTCTTTCCGCTTTGAACAGGTATTCGCGTCCGATGTCCACGATGCATTGTGGGATTGGGCGCAAACCAGCTATGGCGCATCCGACGATTGGTGCATTCTGTATCTCAACGGCCTGCCTTTAGGCCGTCTGAACCCGTTATGGCGCGAACGCCTCGGGCAAGATTGGACAGGCAGACAGTCAACCCTTTCAGACGGCCTGAATTTGGAAACAGACAACTGGACTCAGATGGGCGACAGTTTGCAAACGCTGGCGCAACAATGGCGCGAGTGCGGTTGGCTCAAAGGTTGGCGCGGTGAAAAGTTTGACATCTGCGACCAGTCGGGCAAGCCTTTATGCGCACTCGAACGCGCCGCCTTCCGTCCGTTCGGCCTGATGAGTCAGGCAGTGCATTTGAACGGATTGGTCGAAACAGAAAACCGTCTGCGCTTTTGGATAGGCCGCCGCAGTCCGCACAAAGCCGTCGATCCAAACAAACTCGACAACCTGACCGGAGGCGGCATCAGCAGCGGCGAGAGGCCGTCTGAAGCCGTCTGCCGCGAAGGTGACGAAGAAGCAGGCATTCCCGCTTCGTTAACCCCCCATATCCGACCGACCGCCCAAATATATAGTTTGCGCCCCGTTAACCGCGGTGTCCACAACGAAATCCTGCATATCTTCGACATCGTCCTGCCTGAAGACTTCCAACCCGCCAACCAAGACGGCGAAGTCGCCGGTTTTGAACTGATGGACATCCCTACCCTGCTTGATGCCATGTTGGGCGGAAACATGATGCACGATGCCCAGCTGGTTACGCTTGAAGCCTGCCGTCGATACGGCCTGATCGACCCTAAACATCCGCTGTCCGCATGGCTAGACAGCATCCGTTGCCGACCCCATTTTTAAAGGCCGTCTGAAACCATGTTGCAACTCAAAAACATCAACAAACGCTTCGGCAGCAAAACCGTTGCCCAAGACATCAACCTAAACGTCGAAGCAGGCAAAATCCTAGCCGTACTCGGCCGCTCCGGCTGCGGCAAATCCACCCTGCTCAAAACCATCATCGGCCTGGTGCGTCCCGACAGCGGCGAAGTCTGGCTCAACGGTGACAACATTACCGACATGCCGTCTGAAAAACGCAATATCTCGCTGATGTTTCAAGACTACGCCCTTTTGCCGCATTTAACCGCCCTCGACAACGTCGGCTTCGGCCTCAAAATGCGCCGCCTGCCCAAAGCCGAAATCGAAGAACAATCCATGCAGGCCTTGCGCGACATCGGTTTGGAACACGAAGCGCAACGCAAACCCGAAAGCCTCTCCGGCGGCGAACAACAACGCCTCGCCCTCGCACGCGCCCTAATCACGCGCCCGTCGCTGTTGCTCTTGGACGAAGCCTTCTCCAGCCTCGACACCCACCTACGCCGCCACCTGCGCACCCTGACCGCCGAACGCATCCGCAGCCAAAACATCCCCGCCATCCTCGTGACCCACTCCGCCGAGGAAGCCTGCACCATGGCCGACACCATCGCCATCATGCACGAAGGCCGCATCCTCCAACACGGCACGCCGGAAACCCTTATCCGTCGCCCCGTCAACGCCCAAGCCGCCCTGCTGCTCGGTTTGGCCAACACCGACGACACACGCTACATCCCCCAACACGCCATCCGATTCGACCCGAACGGCACGGCCGTCCGCATCAGTGAAGCTGTCCCCCTCGCCGAAGGCACACGCCTCACCCTCGCCCATCCGCAATACGGCGATTTGATTTGGTATCCCCACGCCGA
>CAUSHT010000174.1:0-3271 GCA_963531275.1 uncultured Neisseria sp. | reverse complement strand
AATCTTCTGTAGCTGCGTGGCAGTGTGGATGTGGTTACGGCCGGAAGCATAAAATTAAACAGGTGGGCTTTTCGCTTACCTGTTTTTTATTTTCACACCCAATTTATCCATCAAAACAATCAGTAATACCTAAAACATACTATTCAACCCTCATTTTTCAGACGGCCTCCATTTATTCAAGTAAATGTAAATTTTAGCTAAAATTAATTCAAAGTATTTTTTCGATAGCATTATTTCCGATATTTCAAACTCCTGTTTCAAAACCATTTTTTTACTACCTCCAACTACTCCCATCGCTTTTATTCCTTTATTTGTATCAACATTTCTTTTGATTCCAACACCCTAAACCGTCCCTTAACACTTGCTTTGCGTTATACTTTCCCCTGACACAACCGCGCAGTTCGTCTGAATATTTTCAGACGGCCTGAATATTTCACCGCCGTGCTTTCTCAATGAAGTGCCTCACGGCGCAACAGAATAAAAAGGAAATACTATGCGCTCTCTCTCATTTTTACTGCTTCTTGCCGCCTTTCCTGCTGCGGCATCCGATTTTGACGGCTCATCCGCAAGCCTGCTTTGGGGTCTGCCGTTTGCACTGATTCTCTTGTCTATTGCACTCGGGCCTCTGTTTTTCTCCCATATTTGGCACCATCACTTCGGCAAAATTACAGCGTTTTGGACGCTGCTGTTTTTAACGCCGTTTATCGTAACCTTTGGTTTCGGAGCCGGCGTACATACCGTTGCCCATGCGTTGGTTGAAGAATATATCCCCTTTATCCTGCTGCTTTTGGCGCTCTATACCATTTCAGGCGGTATTTTTGTCAGCGGCGATTTGCATGGTTCGCCTAAATTGAACACAATCCTGTTGGCAGTCGGCACGGCTTTGTCTTCCATCATGGGGACGACAGGCGCGGCGATGTTGATGATTCGTCCGCTTTTGAAAGCCAACCATAAACGCCACTACCGCGTTCACATTGTGATTTTCTTCATTTTCTTGGTAGCGAATATCGGCGGCGGTCTGACTCCTTTAGGCGATCCTCCGCTGTTCTTAGGATTCCTGAAAGGCGTAGATTTCATGTGGACGGTCAAACATATGCTGATGCCTGTATTAATCAGTTCTGTGGTTTTGCTGGCCGTTTTCTATATCATCGACAGCCGACACTTCAACCGTGAACAAAGCGAGCACCTTGCTCCCGCCCCTTCCGATAAAGAAGAAAAAGTCAAAATCTACGGCAAATGGAATTTTCTGTTACTGGCCGGCGTAGTCGGTGCGGTTTTGCTATCCGGTTTGTGGAAACCAAATCATCCGGGCTTTGAAATCTTGGGCAGCCATTATGCCTTGCAAAACCTGATGCGCGATGGCATTTTGCTGGCTTTGACCGCCGTATCTTGGATTATTACGCCCAAACAGGTACGCGCAGGCAATGAGTTCAACTTCGAGCCGATTGCCGAAGTGGGCAAACTGTTTTTGGGTATCTTCATTACCATTTCCCCCGTCTTGGCGATTTTGAAAGCCGGTGAAACAGGCGCACTGGGCGCTGTCGTATCTCTGGTTCACGACGCGGCAGGCAATCCGATTAATGTGATGTATTTCTGGATGAGCGGCATTTTGTCGGCATTCTTGGATAACGCGCCGACTTATTTGGTGTTCTTCAATATGGCAGGAGGCGATGCCCAAGCCTTGATGACAGGCCATCTGTTCCATTCGCTGCTGGCCGTATCCATGGGCTCCGTATTCATGGGCGCGCTCACTTATATCGGTAATGCGCCGAACTTCATGGTCAAAGCCATTGCCGAACAACGCGGCGTGCCGATGCCTTCCTTCTTCGGCTACATGGCATGGTCGGTAATTGTATTGGTACCGCTGTTTGCCCTGCATACGATGATTTTCTTCGTTTGGCAGCTCTTTTAAACTTAGAGGCCGTCTGAATTTCAGACGGCCTTTTATTTTCAGCTACACCATCAAATATAGCGTTTAAATATCAATCAGTTAAAAATTATTCCTCTTAACACTCGATTACACATTCCTACTTTTTTCCCACTTTCCCCGTAAAAATAAGCGTAAAACTGACATAAAGCAGCCTATACCTGATAAAATCTAAAGATTTGTTGTTTGCGTTTATTCGTTGTTTTTATAGCAAACCTCTGCTTTTTTCAGACAGCCCATCCTTTGTTTCAAAGCATTACATGCCGTCTGAAAAAACAATCCGACATCCGAATCTCAACCCACCAAAAAGTAACGCATCCTTATGATTAAGATAAAAAAAGGCTTAGACCTGCCTATCGCAGGCAGACCGGAGCAAGTCATTTATGACGGCCCGGCCATTACCGAAGTCGCGTTGCTTGGCGAAGAATATGTCGGCATGCGCCCCTCGATGAAAATCAAGGAAGGCGAAGCCGTCAAAAAAGGCCAAGTGCTGTTTGAAGACAAAAAGAATCCGGGCGTAGTATTTACTGCTCCGGCTTCAGGCAAAATCGCCGCGATTCACCGTGGCGAAAAGCGCGTACTTCAGTCAGTCGTGATTGCCGTTGAAGGCAACGACGAAATCGAGTTCGAACGCTACGCACCTGAAGCGCTGGCAAAATTGAGCAGCGAAGAAGTGCGCCGCAACCTGATCCAATCCGGTTTGTGGACTGCGCTACGCACCCGTCCGTTCAGCAAAATTCCTGCTGTCGATGCCGAGCCGTTCGCCATCTTCGTTAATGCGATGGACACCAATCCGCTGGCTGCCGATCCTACGGTCATCATCAAAGAAGCCGCCGAAGACTTCAAACGCGGCCTGCTGGTATTGAGCCGCCTGACCGAACGTAAAATCCATGTGTGTAAAGCAGCAGGCGCAGACGTGCCGTCTGAAAACGCTGCCAACATCGAAACACATGAATTTGGCGGTCCGCATCCTGCCGGTTTGAGTGGCACGCACATTCATTTCATCGAGCCAGTCGGTGCGAACAAAACTGTTTGGACCATCAATTATCAAGATGTGATTGCCATTGGCCGTTTGTTTGCAACAGGCCGTCTGAACACCGAGCGCGTGATTGCCTTGGGTGGCTCTCAAGTCAACAAACCACGCCTCTTGCGTACCGTTTTGGGTGCGAAAGTATCGCAAATTACTGCGGGCGAATTGGTTGACGCAGACAACCGCGTGATTTCCGGCTCGGTATTGAACGGTGCGATTGCACAAGGCGCGCACGATTACCTCGGCCGCTACCACAATCAGATTTCCGTTATCGAAGAAGGCCGCAGCAAAGAGCTGTTCGGCTGGGTTGCGCC
>CAUSHT010000173.1:0-3346 GCA_963531275.1 uncultured Neisseria sp. | reverse complement strand
TAATCAACAACACCGAAACCTTCGCCAATATTCCGCAAATCCTTGCCAAAGGTGCAGAATGGTACAAATCACTGGGTTTGGGCGATGCCGCAGGTACGAAACTCTACTCACTCTCCGGCGACGTATTGAATCCGGGCCTGTACGAGCTGCCGATGGGTACAACGCTGAAATCACTGATTTTCGATCACGGCGGCGGTATGCTTGAAGGCCGCACGTTTAAAGCCGTCTTCACCGGCGGCCCATCAAACACGCTTCTGACCGCGAAAGATTTGGACGTACCTTTGGACTTCGTGTCCGTGCGCGAACGCAAATCCAGCCTCGGTACGGGTGCGATGATTGTGATTTCCGAAGGCACCAGCGTCGTGCGCAAAGTGTCCGAGTATGTGGAATTTTTTGCCTCCAACTCATGCGGACAATGCCCGCCGTGCAAAGGCGGCACGTTCCAACTTTCACGCTTGCTCAACCGCGTGGATACCGGCATCGGCACATCAGACGATCTCCGCGCCCTGCAAAGCCTGTGCCAACTGCTGCCCCGAAGCGGCCGTTGCGGCCTGATTGACGGCGCGGTAACGGTTCTGCAAAGCTCGCTGCGCACCTTCCCCGAAGAGTACGGCCTGCCGGCAGAACAGGAGTAAATCGGTATTGTTTTCAGACGGCCTGTTGCTGTAAAGGCCGTCTGAAAAACGATACCCAACCTCCTTTCTCTTCTTTCTAAGATAGAAAAGAAACCCAATAAGAAAAATACCTTCCGAATCTACCAAAATACGTTCAGACGGCCTTAAGCAACACTCAGGCCGTCTGAAAACCGATTTCCCAATTCTTTAATCCTCAAATTAGGAGATTCAACATGGGCTTCAAGCCAATTCCTGCTGCGGTCGCACTTGTGCTGACGCTGCTTATCTGGTTCGTTATCCCCGTTCCTCAAGGCGTATCGCCTGACGCATGGCATCTTTTGGCATTGTTCGTCGGCATCATCGCCGGCATCATCGGCAAAGCCATGCCTATCGGCGCAATGGCGATTTTGGGCATTACCTTGGTTGCACTGACCGGCGTGACCAACGAAAAAGCCGCCGATGCAACCAAAGACGCTTTGAGCAGCCTCAACAACTCGCTCATCTGGATGATCGGTATCGCCATCATCATCTCGCGCGGCCTGTTGAAAACCGGCTTGGGTATGCGTATCGGCTACCTCTTGATTTCCCTCTTCGGCAAACGCACGCTGGGTGTAGGTTACAGCTTGGCGCTGGCCGACTTGGTCATCGGTCCGGTAACGCCGAGTAATACCGCACGCGGCGGTGCCATCGTGCATCCGATTATGAAATCCATTGCTTTGAGCTTCGACTCCGACCCTGAAAAAGGGACGGAAGACAAAATCGGTAAATACCTTTCACTGGTCAACTTCCACTCCAATGTAATTACCTGTCTGATTTTTATCACCGCCACCGCACCTAATCCGCTGGTGGTCGAATTGGTTGCCAAAGCTACCAATTCGCAAATCCAACTCTCTTGGGGTACTTGGTTCTTGGCAATGGTCGTACCCGGCCTGATTGCTATGCTGCTGATGCCGCTGGTGCTGTATTTCCTGTATCCGCCTGAAATCAAACAAACCCCGAACGCCACTGCATTGGCAAAAGAGCATTTGGCTGCCATGGGACCGATGAAGCGTGAAGAAAAAATCATGCTGGGTATTTTCCTGGTTCTGCTGCTGTTGTGGGCGGGTATTCCTGAGATGCTGTTCGGCGTGAAAGTTGATGCTACCGCCACAACCTTCCTCGGCTTGAGCCTGTGCCTTTTGACCGGCGTACTGACTTGGGAAGACGCGCTGAAAGAAAAAAGCGCGTGGGACACCATCGTTTGGTTTGCGGCCTTGGTGATGATGGCAAACTTCCTCAACAAACTGGGCCTCATCAGCTGGTTGTCCGACTCCATGCAAAGCGGTATCGCCCACATGGGCTTAGGTTGGGAAGCCGGTTGTGCCCTGTTGATGCTTGCC
Organism: uncultured Neisseria sp.; assembly: GCA_963531275.1. GTDB lineage: Bacteria > Pseudomonadota > Gammaproteobacteria > Burkholderiales > Neisseriaceae > Neisseria. The sequence goes on along the minus strand of CAUSHT010000173.1, from coordinate 1,353 downwards.
TACCTCTACGCCCACTACGTTTTCGCCAGCGGTACGGCACACGTTACCGCCATGTTCGGCGCATTCTACGGCGCAGGCTTGGCCTTGGGTGCACCGCCGATGCTGTTTGCCCTGGTTATGGCATCCGCTACCGGCATCATGATGTCGCTGACACACTACGCCACTGGTTCCGCTCCTGTCATTTACGGCTCCAACTATGTGAGCATGACCGAATGGTGGAAAGCCGGCTTCATCATGAGCGTGCTCGAAATCCTGATATTCTGCACTGTCGGCATCTTGTGGTGGAAAGTTTTGGGCTACTGGTAACCCTCTGGCTTATTTAAAACTTAGGCCGTCTGAAAACTCCAATTTCAGACGGCCTTTTGTTACAATTTCATTTTTACCGAACACACTCAATTACCGTGAAAATACTCATCCTCGGCAGCGGCCAAGTCGGTTCGACCGTCGCCCAAAACCTTGCCTCCGTTCCCAGCAACGACGTCACTATTATCGACATCGACGAAAAAGCGCTCAACCGTATCAGCAGCCGTCTCGATGTCCAAACCATCGTCGGCAACGGCGCATCGCCCTTTACCCTCGAACAGGCAGGTGCGGCGGACTCCGACCTCCTGCTTGCCCTGACCCGCAGCGACGAAACCAACATCGTTGCTTCCAAAATCGCCGCCGACCTTTTCAACATCCCCGGCCGCATTGCACGCGTACGCTCAAGCGAATACCTCGAATATCCGGTTGCCGGCAGCGACAACCCCGAAGAAGGCAGCCTCAACATCTTCGACATTACCGAAACCATCAGCCCCGAACAACTGGTTACCGAGCAACTTGTCGGCCTGCTCAGCTACACCAGCGCATTGCAGGTACTCAGCTTTGCCAACGACCAAGTCCGCATGGTGATTGTTCAAGCCCGCAAAGGCGGTTTGCTGATCGGCCGTGAAATTGCCGACATCAACCAACACCTGCCCGAAGGTGTGGACTGCCAAATCTGCGCCATCTACCGCAACAACCGCCTGATCGTCCCCACCCCGCAAACCGTCATCATAGAAGGCGATGAAGTCCTGTTTGCCGCCGACATCAACAGCGTTGAAGCCATCATGCGCGAATTGCGTCCGAAAGAAGCGCGTACCCGCCGTATTATGATTGCCGGCGGCGGCAATATCGGCTACCGCCTCGCCAAGCAGCTCGAGTCCAAATATGACATCAAAATCATCGAATACAAACCCCAGCGCGCCGAATGGCTGGCCGAGAATCTGGACAACACCCTCGTCTTGCAAGGTTCCGCCACCGACGAAACCCTGCTGGATGAAGAATACATCGACGAAATCGACGTCTTCTGCGCGCTGACCAACGATGACGAAA
>CAUSHT010000172.1:0-3349 GCA_963531275.1 uncultured Neisseria sp. | reverse complement strand
TGCTGCGGGCAATGTCTTTTTGTTGCAGTTTGTATTGGCACTGACCGATGCTGTACATGGCGTCAGGGGCTTGTGGGCTGTTGCGGAATCGATTCGCATAGCGGTTGCCGATTTCGATAACGGATTCGCAGTTGCCTAAACGTTGTTGGCTTTGGAGGAGCAGATACATATTGCGGCGGGCAATTTCGCTGCCGTTGCCGCCGTCGGCTTCTTTCAAAATGGCTACTGCGGCGGAGAAGTTGTTGCGCTGATAGTATTTTTGCGCTTGGTTATAAAGGCGCAGTTCGTTTTGTGCGGCTGAATCTGTTTCAGACGGCACGCCGCCGCCATTGGCCAAATAGTTCATTTTCAGCTTGCGGTCGTCCAAACGCTGGGCTTTGGGTTTGGGAGCCAAAGGGGTTGGACGTTTGATGGTTCGCTGTTGTTCCAATGTGTGCAGGCGTTGATTTAATTCTTCAACGGTGCGTTCCAGTCGGGCGATTTGTATGCCCAAGTGGTCAATCTGGGTTTGTTCGTCCAAGCGCGGATAGGGAATATTTTTTTCAGGCAAAGGCTCGCGCGGAATATCCGGCAGGACGAAGTTGGCATTGTCGGCAGGTTGATGGGGATGGGAAACGGCGCATGATGCGGTCAATAGAGTAAGCGGTAAAAGAAACAGGGAACGTGATAATGTTTTCATCAGATTGTGTCGTTTTATTTTTTTAGCAGCAGTGTCAAACCGTCGCCGATAGGCAGGGTAATGGGAATAATGCGTGTATTGTGCGGCAGGTTTTGGTTGAAATGGCGCAGGATATCCAAGCTGGGCGGATCATTTTCGGCAGCTTCATTCATGACGCGCCCACCCAACAAGATATTGTCGATGGCAATCACGCCGCCACTCCGTACCAGTTGCAAACAGCGTTCGAAATATTTCGGCGTAGGCGGTTTGTCGGCATCGATAAGCGCCAAGTCGTAGCTTTCCGATTCGCCTTGCGTTATCAAATCGTCCAAAGTCAGCAAAGCCGGCTGCAGATGAAGCGAGATTTTATGCGCTATGCCTGCTGCCTGCCATGTTTCGCGGGCAATATCGGTAAAGGTTACATTGATGTCGCAAGCCGTGATTTTGCCGTCTTCGGGGAGGGCGAGCGCCATGGCGGTGCTGCTGTAACCGGTAAAGACGCCAACTTCCAAATATTTTTTGGCATTCAATAATTTGGCCAACCACACCAACATGGCTGCCTGCTCTTGGGCGATGGCCATCTTTCCCAGACGATGTGATTGGGTACGCTCGCGCAATGCGGTCAAAACGGGATGTTCGGATTGACCGATGCTGTTGAGGTAATGTTGTAATGCCGGATCGGTATTGTGCGTGTTGGTCGTCATGCCGATACGGAATTAGTCTTGATAGTAGGTGTAGGGTTTTTTGTTGACTTTGGCCGCTTCAAATTCGGCCTGTTCAGTCGGGTTGAGGGTAACATCCCACAGCAAATGGCGGTTTTCGAGGCGTTGCGCTTCCATTTCGGGATTGTCTTCCATGAGCTTGTCGAGGAATTGGGTAGCTTCGGATTTGTAGTGGTACATGATGTTCTGCCTGAATCGTTGTCAGACCGTCATTATAGCCGATATTTTTTGCCAATACGCTAATTAATCGAACTTCCATAAGGTATAATGGCACGTCTTTTTTAGGCCGTCTGAAGCCTTTGCTCAATGTTTTGCCCCTTCTGCGGCAGAATATTGTGCAAAGGCTTAAGCCAGACAAGTTTCAGACGGCCTTTTTTATTGTGAAAAGAGCTGCTTATGTTAAAAAAATGGCTGCATAAAGTGTTGCCTAAAAAACACGTCAAATCGTTGCCCGAAAAGGAAATTATTCCGCTTGAGCAACACGGTATCCGCGCGGATATGTTGAGCTTTGCCGCGGAGAAAATTGCCAAACGCCTGCATGAAGCCGGTTTTCAGGCTTATGTTGTGGGCGGTGCCGTTCGGGATTTGTTGCTCGGGGTCGAGCCCAAAGACTTTGATATTGCAACAGATGCCACTCCGGAGCAAATCCGCAAAGTATTCCGCCGCAGTCGCATTATCGGCCGCCGCTTCCAAATCGTTCATGTGATGATCGGCCCTGAAACCATTGAAGTGACGACGTTCCGCGGTGGCGATAAGGTTCAGCAAAATGCGCAAGGCCGTATTATGAAGGACAATACTTACGGCAGCATTGAAGAAGATGCCATGCGTCGCGACTTTACTTGCAATGCGCTGTATTACGACCCGATTAAAGAGGAGATTTGGGACTTCCATCAGGGCGTGGCTGATGTTGCTGATAAAAAATTGGTGATGATAGGCGATCCTGCCGAACGCTATCAGGAAGATCCTGTCCGTATTCTTCGCGCTGTACGTTTATCGGGCAAGTTGGGCTTTGAAGTAGAAGAGCAAACGGCTTTGCCGATTGCCGAATACGCAGGCCGTCTGAAAAATGAGCCGGTGGCCCGTCTATTTGATGAAATTCTGAAAATCCTGTTTTCCGGTTATTCCCGTGCCTGTTTGAAACGGCTAAATGAGTTGGGTATTCCCGAAGGCATCCATCCGCTTTTAGATGCCTTGAAAACTGCCGAGGCGGCCGACAAACGTATGATTATGTTGGCCTTGAAAAATACCGATGAGCGTATCCGTGCGGATAAGTCCGTTTCCGTCGGTTTCGTATTGGCGGCGGTATTGTGGCCGACACTAAATGCTATGTGGCAACGAAATCTGAGTAATGGACAAAAATCAGTCCCTGCATTGATGGATGCGATGAACACCATGCGTGATACGGTGGAAAAAGGTTGGGGCGTGCCGCAACGATTTTCTGCAACCATGCGTGAAATCTGGCAATTTCAGCCGCAATTCGACAATATGCGTGGCGCACGCCCGTATCGCCTGCTATCACAAGCCCGTTTTCGAGCTGCTTATGATTTCCTGATTTTACGTAGCGAAGTTGGCGAGGTTGATAAAGAGATGGCTTCTTGGTGGACAACTTTCCAACATGCCGATGAGGAAACACGCCAGCAAATGACTGCGGCCAATGATCACAAACGTCAGAAACAAAGTGGATCAACTGATGGCAAACCCAAACGTCGCCGCCGTCGTCCGAAAAAGAAAACCACTGAGGCCGAATAAATTATCAAAATAAATTTAAAGCCGTCTGAAACCATTAAATCTTTTGAGATTTGGTTTTTCAGACGGCCTTATTGTATTTCAATAAAAAACCGCAGGTCTTTCAACCTGCGGTTTGCTTTTACGATTTGTTTTCTTCGCTATCGAGGAAGCTGCGGAGGCGGTCGCTGCGGGTCGGGTGGCGCAGCTTGCGCAGGGCTTTGGCTTCGATTTGACGGATACG
>CAUSHT010000171.1:0-3379 GCA_963531275.1 uncultured Neisseria sp. | reverse complement strand
TCGGCGTATTGATTACCGACCACAACGTGCGCGAAACCCTCAGCATCTGCGACCGCGCCTACATCATCAGCGACGGTACGGTATTGGCTTCAGGCAAGCCGGACGACTTGGTCAACAATGAACAAGTCCGTTCGGTTTATTTGGGCGAAAATTTCAAATATTGAATGCATATTTGACGGTATATGAGACCCTCATTTCAATTGAGGGCGGCTATAAATATTGGAATAATCACTAAAAATACAAATATAATACCGATAACCTAATCTTTCAGACGGCCTGCCGTATAAAGGCCGTCTGAAAAACTATCCATACATTTCGAATCAAACACTATGTCTTCACTCGTCCTTAAACTCAAACAGACCCAGCAGCTCAACCAGCGGCTGCAGCAGTCTCTGCGCATCTTGCAGATGTCGGGTCTTGAGCTTGAGCGCGAAGTGGAAGACTGGTTGTCGGACAATCCTCTGCTTGAGCGTCCGGAAACCGATGAGTTTGCCGATAGCGGGCTCAACCGTGCCGTCACCATGCCGCGTGCCGGTCAGCAGTTGGGCGGCGACGATGCCGAAGATATTTGGAGCAACATCGCCGAAGAAGAGGATTTCAAACACTATTTGCATGCCCAAGTGTGCGAGCATCCGCTTTCGCAAGTGGAAGCGGCCTATGTTCATGTCTTGATTGATTTTTTAGACGAACAAGGCTACCTCACCGACAGCCTCGAAGAAATCATCGACCACACGCCGTTGGAATGGATGCTGGACGAAGAAGCCCTGCAAAATGCGCTGGATATATTGCAAACCTTTGACCCGCCCGGCGTGGCGGCGGCGGATTTGACCGAGTCGCTCATGCTGCAGCTGATGCGTTTGCCGGCTTCTTCGGCCAGACAAATGGCCGCGCATTTGGTGCAAAGTTCGCTTCAAGATTTGGGCAAAAACCGTAAACAAAACGTTCTGCGTTTCCGCAAACTTTATCCCCAGGCCGACAGTGAAACCATAGAAGCCGCACTCGATATGATTGCCGGGTTGAATCCTTATCCGGCTTACGGCTTCGCTTCTGCCACCCCTACGCCTTATATTCAGCCTGACGTTTGGGTGAGAGAGGGCAAGGACGGCTGGGAAGTCATCAGCAACGAAGCGGCCTGGCCGAAGCTGCAGCTCAATCAGGAATATTGCGACCTGATGAAATCGGCGGAAGAGGGCGCGCCGGAGTGGAAGGAAAAAATCAGCGAAGCCAAACAGCGCATTGATTCTTTGGAATTGCGCAAAAGCACAGTCCTCCGCCTTGCCGAGTATATTGTCAAAAATCAGGAAGATTTTTTCATCTTCGGCGAAATCGGCCTGTCGCCCATGCTGATGAAAGATGCTGCCGCCGAATTGGGTTTGGCGGAAAGCACCATTTCGCGCGCCGCCAATCAGAAATATTTGTCTTGCCCGCGCGGCCTGTTTGCGTTACGCTATTTCTTCACACAGGCAGTCAATGCCGACGATGAGGGCGAAGGGTTCAGCCAAGGCGCAATCAAAGCTGTCTTGAGCCAGCTGATTGAAAGCGAAGACAGCAGCAAACCTTATTCGGACGAGGCCCTCGTCAAATTATTAAAACAACGCGGCATTGAAATCGCCAGACGTACAGTGGCTAAATATAGAGAATCATTAGACATCCCGCCGGCACACAAACGAAAATTTACCGAGTAGATATATTCCGATCCGTTTTGACGGACTAACCAACCGAAGGAGCTGTATCATGAATCTGAAAATCACCGGTCTGAATTTTGATGTTACCGAAGCCATCAAAAACTACGTTTCCGACAAGTTGGCACGAATCAGCCGCCACGCCGACAACATCATTTCCGTGACCATCACGCTCTCGGTGGAAAAAGTCAGCCAAAAAGCCGAAGCCGATGTCCATCTGGCAGGCAAAGATTTGCACGTTGAAGCGATTGAACAGGATATGTACGCCGCGATTGATGTTTTGATGGATAAACTCGACCGCGCTGTTTTGAAACATAAAGAAAAAAGCGGCGATGTCCGCAGCACTGTCAAACCTGAAGCAGAATAAAGTTTTTGTATGATAAAGGCCGTCTGAACCATTCAGACGGCCTTTTGTTTTGCTAGAAGTTTTAGACTGGCAATCTAGTTACTCACTTTTTGACCATTCCATGGTGCCACTTTAAACAGCAGCAACATGCCGGGTATGCCCAGGGCAAAACACAGCCAGTAGAAATTGAAGTAACCCATCGCTTCAATCAGATAGCCTGCCGAAGCATTGATAAATGTACGGGGAACAGCTGACAGGCTGGTAAAGAGGGCTAATTGTGTGGCCGTAAATGCAGGATTGGTTTCACGGGCCATATAGGCGACAAATGCCGCCGTACCCAAGCCTACGCCTGCCGCTTCCGCACCAATCACGGCGGCAAGCATCATTTGCTCTGTCAGTGTGATGGTTTCAAACTTGCCAAAATTTGCCAGCCAAGCAAAGCCTAGAATAGTAACCCATTGCGCCACGCCGAAAATCCACAAAGCTCTATTGATGCCGAGCTTTATCATCCAAATACCGCCTACAATACCGGCAATGACAGCAGGCCATAAACCGGCATTTTTGGCAATGAGGCCGATGTCGGTTTTGCTGAAGCCCATGTCCAGATAAAACGGCGTTGCCAAAGAAGTGGCCATGCTGTCGCCCAGTTTGTAGAGAAAGATAAACAGCAATACCAATATGGCCTGTTTGATGCCTTTGCGGGAGAAGAACTCACTGAAAGGGTCAGAGACTGTTTGGGCAAATGTACGAGGCACAGTTGGCGGAATGTCAGGCTCTTTAGCTAAAAACAGGGTCATCAGCAGACCGGGCAGCATAAATAGTGCAGTAATGATGAATACGTTGTGCCAAGGCATTAAATCAGCCAGAATCAAGCTGAGTGAGCCAGGTACCAAAGCAGCAATACGGTAGGCATTGACGTGGATGGAGTTGCCCAAGCCTAATTCTTCATCTGACAAAATTTCACGGCGAAATGCATCCAATACAATATCTTGGCTGGCAGAGAAAAAGGCAACCACCAACGATAAGCCCATAATTACATATAAATGCTGAGCAGGATTTAGGAAGGCGTAAATGAGCAAGGTCAGCAGCAAACCAATTTGCGTAACCAGCATCCAACCGCGCCGCCGTCCTAAAAAAGGTAATCTGACCAAATCAATGACGGGAGACCAGATAAATTTCCAAGTGAAAGGCAGCCCGATAAGTGCCATCAGGCCGATGGTTTTCAAATCGACATGTTCGCTGCGCAACCATGCAGGAATAAGGTTGATCAGAAAATAAAGCGGCAGCCCCGAAGTGAAGCCTGTAAAGATACAAATCAGCATACTGCGCGAGAAAATCTTGCGCCAAGTGC
>CAUSHT010000170.1:0-3380 GCA_963531275.1 uncultured Neisseria sp. | reverse complement strand
CCCCATTCGCGGTCGGTTTCGCCCGGCCATTTGTTGGTTGCATCCAAGCCCATTTTGCCACCGAGTCCGCTGACGGGGCTGGCGAAGTCGAGGTAGTCGATGGGCGTGTTTTCCATCAAAACGGTATCGCGTACAGGGTCCATGCGCGTGGTTACTGCCCAGATGACTTCTTTCCAGTCGCGCACGTTCACATCGTCATCCACCACGATGATGAATTTGGTGTACATAAACTGGCGCAGGAACGACCAGCAACCCATCATCACGCGCTTGGCGTGTCCGGCGTACTGTTTTTTCATGCTGACCACCGCCATGCGGTAGGAGCAGCCTTCGGGCGGCAGGTAGAAATCGGTGATTTCGGGGAACTGCTTTTGCAAAAGCGGTACGAACACTTCGTTCAACGCCACGCCCAAAACCGCAGGCTCATCGGGAGGTTTGCCCGTGTAGGTGGAATGGTAAATCGGATTTTCACGCATGGTGATGCGTTCGACCGTAAACACAGGGAAATGGTCCTGCTCGTTGTAATAGCCCGTGTGGTCGCCGTATGGGCCTTCCAACGCGGTTTCGTTGGGATGAATCACGCCTTCCAACACGATTTCTGCACGGGCAGGCACTTGCAAATCGCTGCCGATACATTTCACCAGCTCCGTCCGCGAACCGCGCAACAGTCCGGCAAACTGGTATTCGCTCAAAGTATCGGGAACAGGCGTTACCGCGCCCAAAATGGTGGCAGGGTCACAACCGAGCACAACGGCGACAGGATACGGCGTATCAGGATTGAGTTTGCGGAATTCCTGATAATCCAACGCACCGCCGCGATGCGACAGCCAGCGCATAATCAGCTTGTTTTTGCCGATTAACTGCTGACGGTAAATGCCAAGATTTTGGCGTTTTTTGTGCGGACCGCGCGTGACGGTCAAGCCCCACGTTACCAGCGGCGCAACGTCTTCCGGCCAGCAATGCTGAATCGGAAGTTTATACAAATCAACGTCTTCACCTTCCCACACAATTTCCTGACACGGCGCGTTTTTCACCACGTTCGGCGCCATGCTCCAAATGTCTTTCAGCAGCGGCAGTTTGGAAAACGCGTCTTTGATGCCTTTGGGCGGTTCAGGTTCTTTCAGATACGCCAGCGTCTGCCCGATTTCACGCAGCTTGGACACACTGTCCGCACCCATGCCCAACGCCACGCGTTCGGGCGTGCCGAACAGATTCGCCAAGACAGGATAATCATAACGCGTACCGTCAGGCTTAATCGGATTTTCAAACAACAACGCCGGCCCTTCGGCGCGCAGCACGCGGTCGGCAATTTCGGTCATTTCCAAATGCGGCGACACCGGATGCTGAATGCGCTTGAGTTTGCCATCAGCTTCCAATCCGGCGATAAATTCTCGCAAATCTCTGTATTTCATGATTTCATTTTCCTGAACAGGCCGTCTGAAAACAGACTGCCATTTCGGGTTTGAAAGATAAACCAGCGGCTATTGTACCTGCCAAATCTGTTCAAATCCCAACTTTCCACTTCCGAATTTCGAGATTTTTTGCAAACTACCGTCAAATTTAAACAATATCTGCTTGTGATTGCTTTCAGACGGCCTTATCTTTGGTAAAATTCCAACTTAATCCAGTCATCAATCAATATCTATCGTGGGACAGCGGCCATGTTTGCATTTTTAGAATCTTTTTTCGTTGAATACGGCTATGCGGCCGTGTTTTTCGTTTTGGTTATTTGCGGCTTCGGCGTGCCGATTCCTGAAGATTTGACACTGGTAACCGGCGGCGTGATTTCCGGATTGGGTTATACCAATTCGCATTGGATGGTTGTCGTCGGTATGCTCGGCGTATTGGCGGGTGATGGATTTATGTTTGTTGCCGGACGCGTGTGGGGGCAGAAAATCCTCAAGTTCAAACCCATTGCGCGCGTGATGACACCCAAACGCTATGCCCAAGTACAGGAAAAATTCGACAAATACGGCAACTGGGTTTTATTCGTCGCCCGATTCCTGCCCGGCCTGCGTACCGCTGTTTTCGTGACCGCCGGCATCAGCCGTAAGGTTTCCTACCTGCGCTTTATCCTGATGGACGGCTTGGCCGCGCTGATTTCCGTTCCGGTTTGGATTTATCTGGGCGAATACGGAGCACGCAACACCGACTGGTTGATGGAAAAAATGCACAGCCTGCAATCCGGTATCTTTGCGGCACTGGGCATAGGCGCAGTCATTGTCGGTTGGATTTGGTGGAGAAAACACCGCCGCCATACCTTCTTCCGTGAAAAATTACACGAAAAACGCGCAGCAAAAACCAAAAAACAAGCCAATCAATAAACCATTCCAGGCCGTTTGAAACACTTACCCGTTTTCAGACGGCCTCAATCATTCATCAGAAACACCATGAAACAAAAAATCTTCGTCCTCTACACCGGCGGCACCATCGGCATGACCCAAAGCAGCGCCGGCCTGCGTCCCGACACCGCCCTCGTCGATAAAGCCCTTGCCCCCTTTTCAGACGGCCTTGATTTTGAATGGCACGTTTGCCAGCCGCTCATCGATTCTTCCGCAGTAACGCTGCAAAACCAACGCGACTGGTTGGAGCTTATTATCGCCAAACTGCCTGACTATGACGGCATTTTGGTGCTGCACGGCACGGATACCATGGCATACACCGCCAACCTCTTCGCCCTTTCACTGCCAGGTTTGGACAAACCCGTTATCCTGACCGGCTCGCAATGGCCTTACGACGCCGCCAGCAGCGATGCGCCGCGCAACCTTGCCACCGCCGTTTCCGCCTTCTCGCTCAAGCTCAAACAAGTGGCCATTGCCTTTGACGGCAAGCTCTTCCCCGCCGTCGGCAGCAGTAAAGTCAGCACGGAAACTGCCGCAGGTTTTGACAACCTGCATTTTGGCGCACTCGCAGAATGGGAGGAAAACAAAGGTTGGCACAATATCCGTACCGCCCCGACCCAACATTCAGACGGCCTCAAACCGCATCTTCCCTCCCCCGAAGCCAAAGTTTCCGTCCGCACGCTGATTCCCGGTTATCCCGCTCAAGAACTTTCAGACGGCCTGCCCCAACTTTCCACTCAAGCCCTGATTCTGCAAAGCTACGGCCACGGCAATGCACCAAGCAACGATGCGTTTGTCCGAGCCGTCCAAGCCTTTACGCAACAAGGCAAATTGCTGCTCAACATCAGCCAAGTGCCGCAAGGTTGCGCCGCCGCCGTCTATGCCCAAGGCGATGCTTTGCGTCAGGCAGGTATCATCAACGGCGGCAAATGCAACCTTGAAACCGCCACTGCATTGATGACCCTTGCCGTATCTCATGACTGGAATGCGGATAAGGTGCAACAAGAATTGCGACAATTAAATCTGCTGTAAACCGCCATT
>CAUSHT010000169.1:0-3415 GCA_963531275.1 uncultured Neisseria sp. | reverse complement strand
CTGCAAGGCATAGGCGGCCACCCCTATGCCCAGCATCTCGCCATCGGCACTTCCTTTGCCGTCATGGTGTTTACCACCTTCTCCAGTATGTACGCACAACATAAAAAGCACGCCATCGATTGGGCGACCGTCCGCCGAATGACGCCGGGCATGATACTTGGCGTACTCCTCGGCGCGGTGTCGGCAAAATATATGCCGACGCTGGCTTTGCAGGTTTTCTTTATTGCATTTCTTGCCTTTATCGCACTCAAAACCCTACGCGATTCCAAACCCAAACCTTCACGCACCCTGCCTGCCCTCCCCGGCCTGACAGCCGTCGGCACGCTTTTTGGGGCGGCTTCGAGTTGGGTCGGTATCGGCGGCGGTTCGCTATCCGTTCCATTTCTACTGTATTGCAACTTTCCGGCGCACCGCGCCATCGGCACATCTTCAGGTCTGGCATGGCCGATTGCGATTGCCGGCACCATCGGCTATTTTGCCAACGGTTTGCCTATTGCCAACCTGCCTGAAGGCGCGGCAGGCTTTATCTATCTTCCTGCCGTGGCCATATTGAGCGTTGCCACCATCCTCTTTGCTCCGCTCGGCGTAAAAACGGCGCACAAGCTGCCCGCCCGAAAACTCAAAATCGCCTTCGGCATTATGTTGCTGCTGATTGCCGCCAAGATGGCTTGGAATTTGATACATTAAATCTTTCTTGTGAAAAGGCCGTCTGAAAATCTTTCAGACGGCCTTTTTAATTGCAAAACAACAAATTTTTACCTTACCCGATTTGTCCCATCGCAAATACAGCCAAGCGCCATATCGCCCATCCAGCCACCAACAGTCCGGCGCACAAACGAACCATGCGTTTCTGTAGAAAGGTTTTCAACTGCGCTGCAAATATACCCATCGCGAGCAGGTTCGGCAATGTCCCCAATGCAAACGCCAGCATATACAGTCCGCCGTGCAAAGCATTGCCGCTGCCCAAAGCATACAAAGACGCGCTGTACACCAAACCGCAAGGCAGCCAGCCCCAAAGCACGCCCACGCCGAAACAGGCAGGCACCGATTTAATCGGCAACAATTTGTTCAGCAAAGGATTCAGGCGTTTCCATATCGGTTTGCCGATGCCTTCGATTTTGGTTGCGGCAGTCGAAATACCGGCAAGATACAGACCGAGCAAAAGCAGCAAGACATTGGCGGCAATATACAAGCCGTTTTGAACCGCGCGCGTATCGTCCAAGGAAATACCGACCTGCCCGACCAAGCCGACCAGAAGGCCAATGACGACATAGCTGCTGATGCGCCCCAAGTTTAACAATACAATCAGCCCGATTCGGTTTAAATGTGGCGGCAGCTGCAAAGCGAATGCGCTGCTCAATCCGCCGCACATGCCGACGCAATGCGTTCCGCCAAAAAAGCCAAGCAAAAAAAGCGTAAGAAATGTGATTTCTTGATTCATGGTTTTTAATGATTCAAACGAATGGATGAGGCCGTCTGAAACTTTTCAGACGGCCTTGAGAATGAAGGACAGGCTTTTCCGCCCACCCTCTTCACGCTTTAGAAAAGCAATTAACTGCGTGCGCGTACATCAAATGCCTGACGCAAACCTTCGCCGATCATAACCAGCAAAAGCAGCATCACCGTCAGCGTAGCAACGGCAGACAGGCCGATCCACCACGCGTCCAAGTTGTCTTTGCCTTGCGCCAGCAACTCGCCCAAGCTCGCCTGTGAGGCAGGTACGCCCAAGCCCAAGAAGTCCAAACTGGTCAGGGCGAGTACCGCACCCGAAATACGGAAAGGCAGGAAGGCCAATACCGGCGTCAAGCTGTTGGGCAGGATATGACGCCACATGATTTCACGGTTGCTCACGCCCATCGCGCGCGCCGCCAAAACGTAATCGGTCTGACGGTTTTTCAAAAACTCGGCGCGGACATAGTCGGACAAGCCCATCCAGCCGAAAAGCGACAGCAACACCAGCAAAATCAACAGCCCCGGATTAAAAAACGAAGACAGGATAATCAAGAGGTACAGCTCCGGCATACCGCCCCAAACCTCGATAAAACGCTGCATCAGAAGGTCGGTTTTGCCGCCGAAATAACCCTGCACCGCGCCTGCAACCACGCCGATTACGGTAGTCACCACGGTCAATACCAAGGCAAACAGCAGCGAATCGCGGAAACCGTAAACCAAGCGCGCCAACAGGTCGCGGCCGCGGTCGTCCGTTCCCAAGATATGCCGTTCGGACGGTTTGGCAGGATCGGGGGCCGTATCGAAATCGTTCAAGGTATCGGCATCGTAAGGATTGGGCAGATACAGGGCGAAATTGCCGTCTGAAGTGATGTTGTGGCGGATAAGCGGATCCAAATAATCCGCAGGCGTATCGAAATCGCCGCCAAATGTGGTTTCATTGTATTCAGTTACCAAAGGGAAGAAATACTCGCCCTGATAGCGTATCCACAAAGGTTTGTCGTTGCTCCACAAAGGCGCAAGCAAGGTAACGACAAACAAAACGGCCAAAATCCGCAAAGCCAGCCAACCGCGCTTATGCTGCTTAAAGGCCTGCCAAGTAGGGTTTGAAGTAGATTTTTTCTTGTTCATGGTTCGAAACATTCTTTAATAATGGATTGAAGATATTTTCAGACGGCCTTATTTCTGTCCGCCAAAGTGAATGCGCGGATCGACCCATGAATAAGAAATATCCGACACCAGTTTAGCCAACAACCCCATCAGCGTGAACACATACAGCGTACCCATTACGACAGGATAATCGCGTTTCATCACTGCCTCGTAAGACAGCAAACCCAATCCGTCCAGCGAGAACAGCGTTTCAATCAACAGGCTTCCGGTAAAGAATGCGCCGATAAACGCAGCCGGGAAACCGGTAATCAGAGGAATCATGGCGTTGCGGAAAATATGTTTCCACAAAATCTGTTTCTCAGGCAAGCCCTTGGCTCGGGCGGTATAAACATATTGACGGCGGATTTCTTCAAGGAACACATTTTTCGTCAATACGGTCATCACCGCCAAGTTGCCTGCCACCGAAGCGGTAATCGGCAAGGCCATATGCCACAAATAATCTTTGACTTTACCGACCCAAGAGAGCGTATCGAAATCATCGCCGACCAAACCGCCCTGCGGAAACCAGGCAAAAAAGCTGCCGCCGCCAAACAACACCAGCAACACCAAACCCAATACAAACGGAGGTACGGTATAGCCGACCAAAATGATCATGCCCGTAATCGTATCGAATCGGCTGCCATCCCTGACCGCCTTGGCAATACCCAACGGAATACATATCAAATAAGTTAGGAAAAACGTCCACAAACCCAAACTCATCGATACCGGCATTTTCTCTTTCACCAATTCAAACACAGTTTGGTGGTGGAAAAAGCTCTCGCCTAAATCGAAACGGGCGAATTTCCATACCATATCG
>CAUSHT010000168.1:0-3419 GCA_963531275.1 uncultured Neisseria sp. | reverse complement strand
CACGCGCGCCGCGCTGGGCCATTGCCCACAAATTCCCTGCCGAAGAAGCATTGACAATTGTCGAAGCCATTGATGTACAAATCGGGCGCACCGGCGCAGTAACCCCCGTCGCCCGCCTGCAACCTGTATTCGTCGGCGGAGTTACCGTTACCAATGCTACGCTGCACAATCAGGACGAAGTGTCTCGAAAAGACGTGCGCGTTGGCGATACCGTTGTCGTGCGCCGCGCCGGAGACGTGATTCCCGAGGTGGTGCGCGTGATTTTCGAACGCCGCCCAATGCAAGAAGCTAACGTTACCGTTTCAGACGGCCTGCAAGACGATTTGTTTGCCGAAACACCTTCTAAAACACAAGCCGAACCGCTGCACAAACCCTACCGCCTGCCGACCCATTGCCCAATCTGCCACAGTGAAATCGAACGTGAAGAAGGCGAAGCGGTTGCCCGATGCAGCGGAGGTATACTTTGCCAAGCACAACGCGCGCAAGGTTTAATCCACTTCGCCTCACGCAAAGCCATGGACATTGACGGACTCGGTCAAAAACAAATCGAGCAGCTTGTCGCCCAAGACCTCGTCCGCCATTTTGCCGACCTCTACCGCCTCGATATCCCAACCCTGCAAAAAATGAAGGAAACGGCGGATAAAGCGTCAGCTAGTGAAGAAGAACCATCAAACAGTGAAATTGGAGACTTTGAAAGCGAGACCGGCAATACTCTGCTTGCCAAAAACAATAAAAAACAGCCGACCAAATGGGCAGAAAACATCCTTGCAGGCATAGAAGCCAGCAAAACGCCCGAACTTGCGCGCTTCCTTTTTGCCCTCGGCATCCGTCACGTCGGCGAACGTACCGCCAAAACGCTGGCGCAGGCATTCGGTACGCTCGAACACGTCCGCCGCACACCCGAACCCATCCTCGCCTGCCTGCCCGATATCGGCACGGTGGTTGCCCACTCCATCGCCCACTTTTTTGCCCAAGAAGCGCAACAGGCGATGATAGACGAGCTGCTGGCTATAGGTGTTGCCCCGCAAAGCCAGGCTGTTACCATCCCGCCGCTGCGCCATGCCGAGCCGCAACGCTGGATTGCCCGTCTGCCTGATTTTAAAATCAGCGAAACCAAAGCACTGGCCTTGTGGGAACTCGCCGGAAAAAGTATAGAAGGTCTGCAAACTGACAAAGCATTACCTGCCGATTGGCAAGCCTGGCGAAGCAAACCGCAAAACGCAGCCCTGCTTGAAAATATGAAAACTTTCTTTGCACAAACACTGTCTAATCTTCAAGATGAAACTATTTCAGACGGCATTAACGAGGCCGTAGCAGGTAAAACCTTTGTATTAACAGGGACTTTACCCACACTCAAACGTGACCAAGCCCAAGCCTTGATCGAAGCCGCAGGCGGTAAAGTTTCCGGCAGCGTATCTAAAAAAACCGACTACGTTGTCGCCGGAGAAGCAGCAGGCAGTAAATTGGAAAAAGCCCAAACGCTGGGCATAGCCGTATTGAGCGAAGAAGAATTACTGGCGTTGCTGGGATAAGACAGTATCTATGAGCAATCCGCCTTTTCAACCGACTGATACTTTATCATGTGGTATCATTACTACATACGACTACACCTTTACACTTTTGGGGTATAACCCTTAATCAAATAGGATAATAATATGAAACCCATTAAAAAATGCGTCTTTCCCGTTGCCGGTATGGGCACCCGTTTCCTGCCTGCAACCAAAGCCAGCCCCAAAGAAATGCTGCCTATCGTGGACAAACCTCTGATTCAATATGCAGTCGAAGAAGCCGTTGAAGCCGGCTGTACCGAAATGGTATTCATCACCGGCCGTAACAAACGCAGCATCGAAGATCACTTCGACAAAGCATACGAGTTGGAAACCGAATTGGAATTGCGTCAAAAAGACAAACTGTTGGCGCACGTTCGTGACATCCTGCCTCCCAACATTACCTGTATGTACATCCGTCAAACTGAAGCATTGGGTTTGGGTCATGCCGTATTGTGCGCGCAGGCTGCCGTTGGTAATGAACCTTTTGCCGTTATTTTGGCAGATGATTTGATTGATGCGCCTAAAGGTGCGTTGAAACAGATGGTTAATGTGTACAACCAAAGCGGTAACAGCGTTTTAGGCGTTGAAACCGTTGATCCTTCTCAAACAGGCTCTTACGGTATCGTTGAAGTTGAAAAACTGAAAAACTATCAACGTGTAGTCAATATTGTTGAAAAACCCAAACCGGAAGAAGCGCCTTCCAACCTTGCAGTCGTCGGCCGCTACATCCTGACTCCGCGTATTTTTGACTTGTTGACCAACCTGCCCCGAGGTGCCGGAGGCGAAATTCAACTGACAGACGGTATCGCCCGCCTGCTCGACCATGAGTTTGTGTTGGCTCATGCGTTTGATGGCAAACGCTACGACTGCGGCAGCAAATTAGGTTACCTTGAAGCAACCGTGGCTTACGGTTTGAAACACCCTGAAACCGGTGAACAATTCAAAGAATTACTCAAACAATACGCTTAAGCCCAGCCATTATAAAAAGGCCGTCTGAAATTTCAGACGGCCTTTTTTTCACACTTATTTCTTCCAATACGCCGGAGTAAACAAAATTAAAACAGTAAAAATCTCCAAACGTCCCAACAACATCACAGCCGTACACAGCCACTTCTGCACATCGCTCAGCGCAGCATAATTATGCGACGGACCGACTGCACCCAAGCCCGGCCCTGCATTGGTAATACAGGCAATGACTGCCGTAAAGGCGGATAAAAAGTCCAAGCCTGCCGCCATCAGTAAAAAGCTGAATACAATGACTGTCATAAAATAAATAAAGATGAACGACATGACGGTCAGCGCCATACGATCCGGAATGGAACGGTTGTTGACCTTTACCGTACGAACTGCACGCGGGTGCAGCAAAATCAGCATTTCTCGCAAACTGAATTTGAACAACACCAACGCACGCACGTTTTTAATACCGCCACCCATAGAGCCTGAACTTGCCAATACGTTCGACAGGAAAAACATCCACAACGACACAATCAGCGGCCATTGGGCAAAGTCAGCATTGGAGAAACCGCTGGCCAATCCGATGGACACAAAGTTGAAGCTGACAAAGCGCAAAGCTTCGCCAAGGCTTTGATAAACATCCTGTTGCCATAAATACAATGCCGAAATCAAAATACTGCCCGACAAAACCAACAACATGGAACGGCATTCTTCATCTTTCCAATACACCTGCAAAGAGCGGTTGCCCAGCGCAGTAAAGTGGCTGGCAAAATTGATACCGCCCCAGACGGTAAAAAACATCAACGTCCATTCGACTGCCACGGAATCAAAATAGGCAACGCTGTCATCATGTGTCGAAAAACCGCCCAAGGCCACAGCCGACATCGCATGACACAAGGCATCAAACCAGCCCAT
>CAUSHT010000167.1:0-3430 GCA_963531275.1 uncultured Neisseria sp. | reverse complement strand
AGCCAAACTGTCCGGCGACCAAGAATAAGGTTGCAGACATGACGAAGTCTGAATTGATGGTTCGCCTTGCAGAAGTGTTTGCCGAAAAAAATGGCAACCAACTGCTGGCTAAAGATGTCGAATACAGTGTAAAAGTCTTGGTTGATACCATGACCCGCTCACTGGCTCGTGGACAACGTATCGAAATCCGCGGCTTCGGCAGCTTCGACTTGAACCACCGCCCTGCCCGTATCGGGCGCAACCCGAAAACCGGCGAACGTGTGGAAGTGCCAGAAAAGCATGTTCCTCACTTCAAACCGGGTAAAGAGTTGCGTGAGCGTGTAGACTTGGCATTGCAAGAAAGTGCTCATTAATACTTAGTAGCAAAACGCCGCAGAAATGCGGCGTTTTTTTTGTTTTCGCAAAAAATACCAAAGCCGGCTCTTTTCACATATACCTTAATCGCACACTATTTCAACTATATTTACTACAATGCTTTTGCAAAAAACGCAGGCCGTCTGAAATCATTTATAATAGACCGACTATTCTGTAATGAAAACATCATTCCAACTACTGTCCAAACTATTGCGGATGATGTTTCAACTATCGCCAGTAAAGCATAATAAAGGTTACACATGAGCAATAGAGACCAACTATTCACACCACCTCCATTTGAAAACCATAGCCCATTGACTTGGTATCAAGCTGCAGCGGAACAGCCCAACTTCATCCGCGACGAAGCCCAAGCGCGAGCCATTGAATATTTGGATCGTTTATGGACCGAGCTGATGATGTTCAAACGCAAACGCAACCGTTTTCTCGGCCGTAGCTTGCGTTCTCCCCAAGTACCTAAAGGACTCTATTTTTATGGCGGCGTAGGACGCGGTAAAAGCTTTTTGATGGATGCTTTTTTCGGCTGTCTCCCTTATCGTCGTAAGCGTCGCGTGCATTTCCATGCCTTCATGGCCGAAATCCATCAACGCCTTAAGGTCTTGAAAAGCGAAGCCAATCCTTTAAAAGCCGTTGCAACAGAAATTGCCAAAGAAACACGAGTTTTGTGTTTTGACGAGTTTCACGTCAGCGACATTGCCGATGCCATGATTTTAGGTCGCTTGCTGGAAAACCTGTTGAGTGAAGGTGTAGTCTTGGTAGCCACTTCCAACTACGCCCCATCCGAACTCTATCCTCAAGGCCAAAACCGCAGCAGTTTTCTACCAACCATCGCCCTTATCGAGTCCAACCTGACCGTTTTAAATGTGGATGGCGGCGAAGATTACCGCTTACGTACGCTGCGTCCTGCCGAAATTTTCTTTGTCCCCAATAATGAAGAAAACGAGCAAAAACTGGCTGCTTTATTTAAAGAAATGAGTGGAATCTCTGAATTAAACCCAGGCATCAGCATTATTCATGGACGGGAAATTCCCCATAAAGCCCAGTCAGAACGTGCCATTTGGTTTGATTTCCGCGCATTATGTTTCGGCCCGCGCTCACAAGCTGATTACCTGTACTTGGCCGAACATTACGAGATGGTTTTCCTTTCAGGATTAGAGCGCCTAACCCCTCAAGAAAAAGCAGAAGCACGTCGCCTGACATGGTTAATTGACGTTTTATACGATTTCCGTGTGAAATTGTGCGCTACCAGCGCAGTTGGCGTAAACGATATTTACATCGAAGGCGATTTTGCCGAAGAATTTACCCGTACAGCCAGCCGTATGATCGAAATGCAATCTGAAGTCTATTTGGAACAACCACACCTGACTTTAAGCAAATAATGCCTTTCCCAAAAAGGGGCGAAATTTGGTAGAATACACTTCCCTCGCCTCTTGGCTACAATAACCCACCTTTCAATAAAAACAAGGACATAACATGGCCATCGAACGTACGATTTCCATCATCAAACCCGATGCAGTAGAAAAAAACGTCATCGGCAAGATTTACAGCCGCTTTGAAGAAAACGGCTTGCGCATTATTGCGGCGAAAATGAAACATCTCTCTGAGCGTGAAGCAAAAGAGTTTTATGCCGTACATAAAGGCCGCCCTTTTTACGAAGACTTGGTTAAATTCATGACACGCAATCCCGTCATGATTCAAGTATTGGAAGGTGAAAACGCCGTTGCTAAAAATCGTGAATTGATGGGCGCAACCAATCCGGCTGATGCCGCTCCAGGCACAATCCGCGCCGACTTTGCAGAATCTGTCAGCGTCAATGCTGTGCACGGTTCTGACAGCGTGGAAAATGCTGCGATTGAAATCGCCTACTTCTTCAGCCAAAGCGAAATCTGCCCAAGATAAAAGCAAAAAGCCTGTAGCCGCTTTACGGCCGTCCGATTCCATATCGGACGGCAAAACTGCTTTGTATGCCCTGCAAATGACAGGCCGTCTGAAACCCCTAAAGGCTTTTAAAGCAAAGCTGACCGATAAGCCTCTTTACTTTAAAAGCTTTATTGAGAAACATAAAAATACATGAAAACCAATCTACTGAATTACGATTTAAACGGACTGACGCAACACTTTGCCGAAATGGGTGAAAAACCTTTCCGCGCCAAGCAAGTCATGCGTTGGATGCATCAAGCCGGTGCACAAAACTTTGAAGAAATGACTGACTTGGCCAAATCATTGCGCGCCAAGCTGAATGAACAAGCCACAATTGAAGTGCCTAAATTAATGATGGCACAAGAATCTACGGATGGCACACGCAAATGGTTGCTGGATGTCGGCACGGGCAACGGTGTAGAAACCGTCTTCATTCCCGAAGCCGAACGCGGCACTTTGTGCATCTCTTCCCAAGTAGGTTGCGCATTGGAATGCACTTTCTGCTCTACCGGACGACAAGGTTTCAACCGCAACCTGACTGCCGCCGAAATTATCGGCCAGCTTTGGTGGGCCAATAAAGCCATGGGCGTTACTCCTAAAAATGAACGCGTTATCTCCAACGTGGTGATGATGGGTATGGGCGAACCCATGGCAAACTTTGATAATGTTGTTACCGCTTTGAGCATCATGCTGGATGATCACGGCTATGGCTTGAGCCGCCGCCGCGTGACCGTTTCCACTTCGGGTATGGTTCCGCAAATGGACAGACTGCGCGACGCTATGCCTGTTGCTTTAGCCGTATCTTTACACGCCTCCAACGACGAAGTGCGCGATCAAATCGTTCCGCTGAATAAGAAATACCCGTTGAAAGAATTAATGGCGGCCTGTCAACGTTATCTGGTCAAAGCTCCCCGCGACTTTATTACCTTTGAATACGTTATGCTCGACGGCATCAACGACAAGGCTCAACACGCGCGCGAATTGATTGAATTGGTTAAAGACGTACCGTGCAAATTCAATCTGATTCCGTTCAACCCTTTCCCGAATTCCGGCTACGAACGTTCTACCAACGAGAATATCCGCGTCTTCCGCGATATTCTGCAACAAGCCGGCTTTGTCGTTACTGTCCGCAAAACCC
>CAUSHT010000166.1:0-3460 GCA_963531275.1 uncultured Neisseria sp. | reverse complement strand
CGCAATGTCATCGAAGGCGACATCAGCCCCGACGAACAAGGCCGTCTGAAACTGGCGCGCGGTATTGAAGTCGGTCACGTTTTCCAATTGCGCGACAAATATACCCAAGCCATGAATGTCAGCTTCTTGGACAATAACGGCAAATCCCAAATCATGGAAATGGGCTGCTACGGTATCGGTATTACCCGCGTTGTTGCTGCTGCCATCGAGCAAAACAACGACGAAAAAGGCATTGTTTGGACCAAAGCAATGGCGCCGTTTGAAGTCGTTATCGTGCCGATGAACTACAAAAAATCAGAAGCCGTACGCGAAGCCGCTGACAAAATCTATGCCGAACTTTTGGCTGCCGGTGCGGATGTATTGTTGGATGACCGCGACGAACGTGCGGGCGTATTGCTGAATGACTCCGAGCTGTTGGGTATTCCTCACCGCATCGTAATCGGCGATCGCGCCTTAAAAGAAGGCAATGTCGAATATGCCAAGCGCCGTGACAATCAGGCTCAAGCTGTTGCAGTATCAGAAGTTGTCGCCAAGGTTTTGGCCGCATTGAACGCTTAAGTCTTTTTCAATCATGAAAAGGCCGTCTGAAACTGATTATTTCGTTTCAGACGGCCTTTTTCTGTTTTAATAAATAATGTTCTTTCCGTAACTCTCTAATATTTCTTTGATTTTCAAAATGGTTTCTTTAGGCGGCGGATGTACGCCTTTTAATTTGTATTCGTCGCCGCACAAAGCCCATTTGTGTGCGCCCAATTCGTGATACGGCAAAAGCTCGACCATTTCGACATTCTCCATATCACCAATAAACTCGCCCAATAAATGCGCTGAACGCTCATCATCGGTATAGCCTGGAACAACCACATAACGCACCCGTGTCGGCTGATTGCGTTCGGCAAGATAGCGCGCGAATTTCAGCGTTTTGGTATTGGGAATACCGACGAGTACTTTATGAATTTCAGGATCAATTTGTTTTAAGTCGAGCATGACCAAATTGGTATGATCGAGCAAATCATCCAAAATCGAATCATAGTGCAAAGCATAGCCATTGCTGTCGAGACAGGTATGGATATCGTGTTCCCGACAGGCCGTAAACCAATCGCGTACAAACTCATATTGCAATAACGGCTCGCCGCCGGTTGCCGTTACGCCTCCGCCTGTCGCACGCAGATAATGGCGATAGGTCATGACCTGCTTCATCACAGTTGCCACATCCAATTCCTGAGCCTGCTCGGTATGCAAATCCCAAGTATCGCGATTATGGCAATACAGGCAACGCATCAGGCAACCTTGCAAAAAGAGCACGTAGCGCAAACCCGGACCATCGACAGCGCCGCAAGATTCAATCGAATGAATAATGCCTTTGCCGTTATAGTGACGGTGGCCAAGGTCTTTCAGTTCCGGCTCGGGGGTAATGGCAAAAGTCGTGGACATAGTGTTCGGCTCAAAAATGTTTTTGCTTATATGGATTGTACGATAATAAAGGCCGTCTGAACATTTCAGACGGCCTTGGAGCTTTGTTTCAAAACAAACCAAATGCAAATTTAGCTTTTGGTTTGTTTCTCAACCCGGATTACATGGTTTCTGTGAACGTACGGGTAATCACGTCAAGCTGTTGCTCGCGGGTCAGCGAGTTGAAGCGAACCGCATAACCGGACACACGAATAGTCAACTGCGGATATTTCTCCGGATTGTGCATCGCATCTTCCAAAGTCTCGCGATTCAATACGTTGACGTTCAAGTGTTGACCGCCTTCCAAAATACCGTCTTCATGGTGGAAATAACCGTCCATCAAACCGGCAAGGTTGCGTTCGCGAGAATGCTCGTCTTTACCCAACGCGCCAGGAATAATGGAGAAGGTATAGGAAATACCGTCTTTGGCAAACTCAAATGGCAGTTTGGCTACGGAAGTCAATGAAGCGACTGCACCGTTGACGTCACGGCCGTGCATTGGGTTTGCACCCGGACCAAACGGAGCACCTGCGCGGCGGCCGTCTGGAGTATTACCGGTTTTCTTACCGTAAACAACGTTGGAAGTAATGGTCAGTACGGACTGAGTCGGAATGGCGTTGCGGTAAGTTTTGTGGGTTGCCACTTTTTTCATGAAGCGTTCTACCAAGTCGCAGGCGATGTCGTCCACGCGGTCGTCGTTGTTACCGAATTGTGGGTATTCGCCTTCGATTTCGAAGTCAACAGCAATACCGTTTTCATCGCGAATCGGTTTCACTTTGGCGTATTTGATGGCGGACAGTGAGTCGGCAGCTACAGACAAACCGGCGATACCGCAAGCCATCGTACGTTTCACGTCGCGGTCGTGCAACGCCATCAGCGCGGCTTCGTAGCTGTATTTGTCGTGCATGTAGTGAATGATGTTCAACGCGGTAACGTATTGGGTTGCCAACCAATCCATGAATTTGTCCATGCGCTCAAAGACAGTGTCGTAGTCCAAAACTTCGTCCATAATCGGCTCGGTTTTCGGACCAACTTGCTCTTTAGATTTCTCGTCCACGCCGCCGTTGATTGCGTACAGCAGAGTTTTAGCCAAGTTGGCACGTGCGCCGAAGAACTGCATTTGTTTGCCGACCACCATCGGGCTGACGCAGCAGGCAATGGCGTAGTCGTCGCTGTTGAAGTCAGGACGCATCAAATCGTCGTTTTCATATTGGATGGATGAAGTATCAATAGATACTTTGGCGCAGAATTCTTTAAAGCCTTGCGGCAGTTGTTCTGACCACAATACAGTGATGTTTGGCTCAGGAGACGGGCCCATGTTGTACAGGGTGTGCAACACGCGGAAGTTGGTGCGGGTTACCAAGGTACGGCCGTCCAAGCCCATACCGCCGATGGATTCGGTTGCCCAAATCGGGTCACCGGAGAAGAGTTGGTCGTATTCGGGCGTACGCAAGAAACGGACCATACGCAGTTTCATCACCAAGTGGTCGATAAATTCTTGCGCTTGGGTTTCGGTAATCACACCGTTTTTCAGGTCGCGTTCGATATAAATATCCAAGAACGAAGACACACGGCCGAAGGACATCGCTGCGCCGTTTTGAGATTTAACGGCGGCAAGGTAGGCAAAGTAAGTCCATTGGATGGCTTCTTGTGCATTTTTTGCAGGGCTGGAAATGTCGTAGCCGTAAGAAGCCGCCATTTCTTTCATTTGACCCAAAGCTTTGTATTGTTCGTTGATTTCTTCGCGACGGCGGATGACTTCTTCCAAGTCCACACCGTTTTCCAAATCGGCTTGCAGTGAGTTGAACTGATTGAGTTTGTCTTTCATCAAGAAGTCGATACCGTACAATGCAACACGACGGTAGTCACCGATAATACGGCCACGGCCATAAGCATCCGGCAGACCGGTAATCACGCCTGATTTACGGCAACGGCGGATGTCGGGAGTGTAAACGTCAAACACGCCTTGGTTGTGGGTTTTGCGGTATTTGGTGAAAATTTCGCTGACTTC